>JBFFPW010000432.1:0-1502 GCA_041573815.1 Desulfuromonadales bacterium | reverse complement strand
TGCGGCGGCTTCGAGGTTTTCGGCCGTGGTACCGATTTTTCCGGCGGGATAGCAGGCGGTGATTTCAAGATCGCCCCCTTCGAGGAATTTGAAGAAGCGCTTGGCATGTTGTAGTTCGTTTTCAGCTGTTTCAAGAAATAGGGCTTCGATCTGGCGGTAGCCTTCCTTGCGGGCAATTCCGGCGTAGTAAGTGTAACGGCTTCTGGCCTGTGATTCGCCGGCGAAAGCAGCCAACAGGTTGTGTTCGGTTTTTGTCCCCTTGATTGTTGCCATGGAAAATCCTCCTTTATATTTATTGCTGGACATAATAAAATGACGACAATTGGCAGTTTTTAAGCCTCTGGAGTGTTCCTGCAAAGACTACAATATTTATCTGTATTTGCAAAATAACTTTGCGATTTAACAGGTATTCAGGTATTTGCTTGTCATGGAGAGATCGAAATTTATTCAACACAAGGGGCGGGAACTGTACGTTCTTGACTGTTCTGACTGCAAACCTGACGATATTGTCGGGATTATAGACGAATGTGCCCGACAGGTGCAGGTCAGGCCGATAAAGTCAGTAAGAACTCTAACCATTGCCGGTGGTGGTAAATTTGACAATAATGTATTGCAAAAGCTGAAGACATTGACTCAGGATAATGCCCCCTATGTCGACAGGGCCGCCGTTGTTGGTATTACCGGTTTATATAAGGTCGTTATGAACACTATTAAACACTTCAGTAAACGTGAATTTCACCTTTTTGACTCCGTGGATGAAGCCAAAGATTTCCTGGCTGTTGACTGACCGTGAGTATCAGTTCTCAGGACCTCGAAGAAATGCTCGATGCCGGTTTGCGCCCGATCATCCTTGATGTTCGTTCGCGCTTTGAGTTTTCTACCGGGCATCTCCCGTTCGCCAGTCACTTTCCCTTCTGGAAGACTCTGCTGTTGGCGGGGCGATTTATTCCTGATAAGGCGTCCGATGTCGTACTCTATTGCGAGCATGGTCCGAGGGCACAACTAGCGCAGGTTGCTCTGGCTGGCTTAGGGTATCGACAGGTGAAGTGTCTACAGGGGCATATGCATCAATGGCGACGCGAGAAACGAAAGTTGATACAATAAATCTGGACGTGGTTATCGCTATTTATTAAATGATTGGAGTGTTTGAAATGGCAAAGAAGAGTGTTGCTCAAAAAAAGTTGATCGGATTGATTTTCCTGGTTGTTGGTGTTGTCCTTATCGGTTGGGGTTATAATGAAGCCGGCTCTGTGAGTGGTAAACTCTCGAGTGCCCTGTCGGGTTCACCGGGTGACCGGGTTTTGTGGTTTTATATCAGCGGCGGAGTCTGCGCCGCCTTCGGATTGTTTAATCTTTTCAAAAAATAGGAGCTGCCAGATTTATGCTCGAATGGAAAGAAAAATACACCATCGGAATTCAGGAGATCGATGCCCAGCACAAGGTGTTGGTCGATATGATCGTCAAACTCTTCGCTGCTATGCAAAGTGGCGCCGGCAAAGATG
>JBFFPW010000431.1:0-1547 GCA_041573815.1 Desulfuromonadales bacterium | reverse complement strand
TGTCGGAAGAGGTGGAAAAGGTTATCAAGCGGAAAGACCTTTCCGGCAAGGAGGCTTCTGTCAGCCTGTTCGATGAGGCGACGTCCTCAATCAAATTCCGATTCAAAATGCCGGGCGAAGAGCAGGAGCGTGAGGTCGCCGGTGAAGAGCTGCTGTCGCTGCTTTACCATCCTGACCGCCAAGCACGAGAACAGGCCTTCTCGACTTTTCTGCTGCAGCATGCCGACAACAGTACGGTTTTGGTCAACTGCTTCAACAACATCCTGCTTGATCATGGTCGTGAAGCTGATCTTCGCAAATATCCAGATGTCATGACACCGACCCACCTGAGCAGTGAAACCGAGCCGGAGATGGTCGATAAGCTGATGCAGGTGACCGAAGAAAATTATGGTCTGGCCCGGCGTTATTTTGCCCTGAAGAAAAAACTTCTCGGATATGAGCAACTGAAAAACAGCGATATTTATGCGCCGATCGCCGAGTCGCCGCGTACTTTCGACTATGCGGAAGCAAAAGAGTTGGTGTTGCGGAGTTTCGGAAGTTTTTCAGAACAGTTGGCCGAGCCGGCCCGGGAAATTCTTGAACAGGGATTTACCGATGTTTACCCGGCCCCTGGTAAAAGCGGTGGTGCTTTCTGTATGGGGATACTGCCGGAGTGGAAGCCGTACGTGATGCTTAATTTTACCGGTAACCTGCGCGATGTATCGACCCTGGCGCATGAGCTTGGTCACGCGGTGCATTATGTGTTGTCCGGCAAGCAGAACCTGTTCCACTACCACGCGCCGCTGCCGATGGCCGAGACCGCTTCGGTGTTTGGTGAAATGCTGTTGACCCGCGAACTGCTGGAACAGGAGAGCGATCGTTCGCTGAAGATTGCTCTGCTCTGCAGCAAGATCGAAGATATCATTGCGACAACCTTTCGGCAGAATGTCCTGACCCGTTTTGAGCAGGCCGCACATGCCAAACGGAGCGAAAAGCTGTTGTCGGCCGATGATTATTGCGATCTCTGGTGGCAGGAGAATGACAAGCTGTTCGGTGATACGGTTGAGATGATTGAGCCGTACCGCTGGGGCTGGTCGTATATCAGCCATTTTATCCATGCCCGCTTTTACTGCTACAGCTATGTATTCGGTGAGTTACTGGTGCTGGCCCTTTATCAGAAATATTTGATAGAGGGGGAGGCCTTTGTTCCCAAGTTCATAGAGCTGCTGGCAGCCGGGGGGAGTGATAAGCCGCAGGAGATTCTGCAGCCGCTCGGCATCGATCTGGCTGACGCCAACTTCTGGCAGAGTGGTTATGACTTTGTCGAAAGTATGCTGAACCACCTTGAAAATTTGATCGAAGAATCTTAAGGGGAATATCTTGTCATTCCCGACTTGCTCGGGAAGCCATTTTGACCTGGCTCTGGATGGAGAGTTAAAAAGGTAACTGTCCCCTTTTTAACTTGTTGGATGTTTTTTATGAAAACAAGAGTCGTGGGGTCCCGGCCCCACACGCCGGGCTCATTTTCTTTGATAATCGTCAAATAAACGGAGCCAAAAGAAATCGCT
>JBFFPW010000430.1:0-1568 GCA_041573815.1 Desulfuromonadales bacterium | reverse complement strand
GGCAAGCGGATGGGCCATGCCGGCGCCATCATCTCCGGTGGCAAGGGTGATGCCGCCAGCAAGAAGAAATTTCTGGCTGAGTGCGGGGTCTCTGTTGCTGACAGCCCGGCGGAAATGGCCGAGGCGTTGTTGCAAATCTGGAAACCGTAATTGCTGCTGCAAAAATGAGTGATGAAAAGGGATGCCGGTTGGTGTCCCTTTTTTTCTGGAAAATCATATAGCCACCAAGAAGTCAAAACCCTAAATCTTTATTAACGGAGAGGCGCAAAGATGCAGAGAAGAGCTAAAATCTATTGATGATTAAGTCTCGCCCCCTGAAGCATCAGGCTTTAGGTTCTTGTTTGCTCTCCACCTCTCCGTCTCTCCGTTAAAATGATTGTGCCTTTCCTTGGTGCTCTTGGTAGCTTGGTGGCCCACAAAGTTTTGCCTTGATTCGGTTGACTTTCGGCTTTGGCAACACGTATCATTAAAGATTGCAGCTAAGAGTAATAAATAAGAGTTGAGGACCTATGGCAATCTTGAGAATACTGCATTATCCCGAACCGGTTCTGGCCAAGAAAGCTGTGCCGGTCGCGGCCGTTAATGACGAAATAAAAAAATTGGCAGCCGATATGGCTGAAACCATGTATGCCGCACCGGGTGTCGGTCTGGCCGCGCCACAGGTTGGTATTTCGCAGCGGCTGATCGTACTTGACTGTGCCGGCAAGGATGAACCACCGAATTTGATCGCGGCAATCAATCCGGAAATTATTGCCTCTGAAGGTGAGTGTTTCGAGGAGGAAGGCTGCCTCTCGGTCCCGGCTTTTTATGCCCGGGTCAAGCGGAGTGAAACCGTCAAGGTTCGTTATCGTGATCTCGAAAATCGTGAAGTTGAAATGGAAACGGATGGCTTGCTGGCGATTGCCTTCCAGCATGAAATTGATCACCTCGATGGTGTCCTGTTTGTCGACCATCTCTCTTCCTTGAAGAAGTCGATGTTTAAAAAGAAATACAAGAAGATCCTCGAACAGTTGGAGGAGCAGTTGTGAAGGCCTCCGAGCTGAAAACCGTATTCATGGGGACGCCTGATTTTGCCGTCGGCACCCTGCAGGGGCTGATCGATGCCGGCGTTGACCTGATCGCTGTGTACACCCAGCCGGACCGACCGAAAGGCCGCGGCAAGAAGCTGGCGCCGCCACCGGTTAAGGAGCTGGCTCTGGAACAGGGCATTCCGGTATTCCAGCCGGTAAAATTACGAGACCCGGTTGCAGTCGCCGAACTGCAACAGCTGGCACCAGATCTGATCGTTGTTGTTGCCTATGGTCAGATTCTGCCGCAGAGCGTGCTGGATATACCGAAGTTCGGCTGTATCAACGTGCATGCGTCGCTGTTACCAAAATACCGGGGTGCGGCACCGATCAACAAGGCAATCGTCGATGGTGAAACAGTCACCGGTATTACCACCATGCTGATGGATGCCGGGCTTGATACTGGCGATATGTTGGTGAAAAAATCTTTGGAAATAGGTCCGGATGAAACGGCGGGTGAACTGCATGATCGTCTTGCCGTTCTGGGTCGGGAGACAATGG
>JBFFPW010000429.1:0-1573 GCA_041573815.1 Desulfuromonadales bacterium | reverse complement strand
CTTTGTGGCGGATTGAAAGTTTTATGTCAGATCAGAAATTTATCGTCGGTCCTGAAACAGTACGGATGTTGGAGCTCGGCCACCCTTGGGTGCTCGCTGATCGCTATACGAAAAAATGGCCGAAAGGGCAGGCGGGTGACCTTGTTTCGCTCTGTTCGGAAAACGGAAAATTCATGGCGACCGCTTTGCTGTCGCCGGCTGAAAAGGTCGTTGCCAGGGTTCTGGGACCGAAGCCGATTCAACTCAACAGGTCATGGCTGGCTGAGAAGATTGGAGTTGCGGTCGAGTTGCGACGCTACGCTGATCTTGATGATACGACCGCCTACCGTCTGGTTAACGCCGAAGGTGACGGTCTTCCCGGTCTGACGGTTGATCGGTACGAAGACCATCTGATGGTGCAGCTCTACAGTGAATGCTGGCGGCCGCATCTGCCATTAATTATTGATACCCTGCAGCAATTACTTCAGCCTGTCGGGATCTATGAGAAAAAGCGTCCTCAAAAGACCCGGCAGCTGGAAGCGGAAGATGGCAGCAAAAAATACAGCCATCTTTTGTCCGGGACACCGTGCCCGGGGCTGCAGCAGGTTCAGGAGTGCGGCCTGAATTTTCTGGTTGACCTTGAAACAGGACTCAACACCGGACTCTTTTTTGATCAACGTGATAATCGGCGCGACTTGATGAAACAGGTGGCCGGTAAAACCTTCCTGAACCTTTTTGCTTATACCGGTGCGTTCTCTGTCGCTGCTGCAGCTTCCGGGGCTAAAAAGGTGACCAGCGTCGATACCTCGGCAAAATATCTTGATTGGGCCAAAGAGAACTTTGCAGTGAATCGCTTAAATCCGAAACGACATGAATTTGTCGTTGATGATTGTTTTGCCGTGCTTGACCGGTTTGCCAAAGAGAAAAGGAAATTTGATATTATTTTGTTCGACCCCCCCAGTTTTTCAACGACCCGTAAAAGTACTTTCAGTACCAAGGGCGGGACGGCAGATCTTGTTGCAAAAACAATCCCTTTGCTTGAGCAGGGTGGGCTGTTGATCGGTTCATCCAATCATCAAAAAAGTGAGCTATCTGATTACCTCAAAGAGTTCCGCCGCGGTGCTTTAACGGCCGGCAGCGAACTCCGCGTTATCGGTGTCAAAGCCCAACCGGTTGATTTTCCTTATACCGTCTCCTTTCCCGAGGGGCGCTATTTGAAGCAGGTTTGCTGTGTGAAAACTCTCTCATAAAACCATTTAATTTTAAATATTTAACTCGACTTTTTGTTTTTCATCCGCTAGTTTGTCGCTGATTCTACTGGACTTTTTTTAGATGGTAATTACAGATGCAGAAAGCAGCAATGACAAACAAATTTGATACGAATAATCAGGGTTGGGCATTAAATTCTTCCCCGGGAAGAATGGCCTTTATCATGACGCTGGTTATTTTTCTGACAGAACTTTGTGTCATGCTTCTGCTTGACCAATTGCCGAGTTTTTCTCCTCTGGTCGAGGCTTTTGTTGACTCTTGTTTCCTTATTGCTTTTCTGGTTCCTGCCTATGTTGCTTTTTATCGCCCCTTCTGGCAGGCTCGT
>JBFFPW010000428.1:0-1596 GCA_041573815.1 Desulfuromonadales bacterium | reverse complement strand
GGCTGCATGATTCCATTCAAGAGCGACGGGGTGAGTCAAAGGCTCTAATTCTTGTCATTCCCGACTTCGATCGGGAATCCATCTTGAACTTGTTCTTAGTTAGACCTTCGTCCCGTGGCGGAGCGCCGAGGAATATGGATTAAAATCGATCAGCTGCAAAAATTGTTTGAGGACATATGAGTGCAAGCGAAGGAGGACGAGTTTTTTTGTGGCCGGTTTTCATCCATGCGATCGAGGGTACAGCGGAGGGTCGGGACCAGCTCTTTTCTGCTTACTCTTTTGGAGCGTTGCCAAAAGAGTAAGGCGGAGTATGCGGCCGCAACCGCATGATTTTGAATAAAAAGGGGCCTGAATAACTTCAGACCCCTTTTCTGCATCAGTAACAGAATAAAACTACTTGATATCCCCCTGGATACCAACAACGATGGTTTCAAGCGGCAAATCAACACCGCTGTTGGCAATCGCCTGCTTGGCCATGGCCAGCAAACCACCACAGCAAGGAACTTCCATCAGCACAACTGTCAGGCTTTTGATACCACTCTGGGTAATCATCGCTGTGATCTTGTCAACATACGGCGAAGTATCATCAAGCTTCGGACAAGCGATTGCCAGGGCCTTGTCTTTCAAAATATCCTTGTGGAAATCGGCTAAGGCAAATGGAGCACAATCAGCCGCAAGAACGACATCGGCACCTTGAAAGAATGGCGCTGTCGGCGGTACCAGGTGCAGCTGCACTGGCCACTGGCGCAGTTCCGATGGTCTCTGCCCTTCCTGACTGGATTCCTGATCGGGCTTGCTGTCAAAGTTCATCAGCCGGGCTGAGGGACAACCACCCCCGGTTGGCGCTGCAGGTTTAGCAAAGTTTTGAACCTGAGCCGAAGGGCAGCCGCCACCGGCCGCTGCATGTTGATGCTCGGCATGAAAAGCCTCAAGCTTCTCCGGGGCCGTCTCTTTCAAGTGGGCCTCGACAGCTTCTTCGTCAAATTCATCCGCTTCGCGCTTGATGACCTTGATGGCATCCTGAGGGCAATGGCCGAGGCAGGCACCGAGTCCATCACAGAGGTTATCTGCGGAAAGCTTGGCCTTGCCATCAATCATCTGAATCGCACCTTCGGCACAAGCTGGTACACATAGACCACAACCGTCACACTTATCTTCGTCAATAATTACGATATCCCGAATCATTTTAAACTCCCTTTATTTTGAAATTTTGTTTAATTATTTCGTTCAAGTTAGGCCAAGCATAACAAAACAATGATCTCTTCACTTTGACCCGGGTCAAAAATCAGAAAAAATAGTGCCAGAGAAGATCCAGTCGTCCACGCACCATTAAATACTTGCCGGAGAATCGCATAATCTCACGGACTTTCTCCCGGTAGTCAGGCTTATAACAATGAACATGACAATGCTTACATACCGGCCGGGGATCGAGTGGACAACGTAAACGTCTTTCGATGGCGTAAAAGAGAAAATCCCGACAGGAATCACAAACCGGATACTTATCAACTTTAAGATTGGTAAAAATCGGAGTATCGCTCTGCAATGGAGCTTTTTTGGCAACGTGATGAACCTTGCAATAGACTGACGTGAATTGAG
>JBFFPW010000427.1:0-1627 GCA_041573815.1 Desulfuromonadales bacterium | reverse complement strand
GTTGGCCATCAGCAGACCCTTGCCAACCAAGGCTTTCGGGTTGGCTGGTTGCTGTTCAAGAAGCTGATCGAACAACTTGGATGATTCAGAAAACTTTTCATGATCAAAAGCCGCCAAGGCATCGCGATAAAGCTGTTCCGGATCGCCAAGAGCGGGCTTTGGCGCTTGCGCCGGCGCGATATTTTTAGCCACAACGGCTACGACCTTCGTCTTGTCACGGGCCTTGACAGATACGGGGGAATCGGTTGCTGACGACTGAGCATTCTTTGATATTACCCTGGTCGACACACTCTTTGCGGCAACGGCATGGTCTTTCAGTTGGTAAAAGAATGCATTGTTTTGATGGTGGCGCTGAAACCGGTCGGAAACATTTTGCATGGTTTCAGAATGCCCCAGGAAGAGATAGCCTTCCGGTTTCAGGACCTGACTGAATTTTTCAATAATGCGACGAATCGTTTCGAGTTCAAAATAGATCAGAACATTGCGACAAAACAACAGGTCAATCTCCCCGCTAAGCTTGCCTTCTCCTGGGAAAGTTCCTGTCTGCAGATTGAGATAATCAAAGTGAACCATGCGCCGGACTTGCGCAGAAAGTACAAAAAGTTTATCCACCTTCTGAAAATAACGCTCCCGCAACGGCCCCTCCACCATGCGCAATGAACGTTCACCATAAATGCCTTCGCGCGCCTGCCTTAGAGAGCGTTTATTGATATCGGTCGCCAAAATCTGCACATCCCAATCAACCAACTCGGGGAAATGTTCAAGGAGCAAAATTGCCAACGAGTAGGGTTCCTCACCGGTAGAACAGCCCGCCGACCAGATGAGAAGTTTGCCGTGAGCTTTATTTTTCTCCAGGAGTCTGGGGATTGCGTAGTGGAGGAGCGCTTCCCGATGGGAACGGTAGCGAAAAAACGAGGTCTCACCAACGGTCAGCAAGCCGAGCAGTTTGTTCACTTCATCATAGTTGCCGGAAGTCGCCGAGAGATAGCTGAAATAGGCCGGCAATGACTCCATGCGCAGAGCTTGAATGCGCCGCATCAGCCCCCGCTCCAGGATACGATGGTTGTGTTGACTGAAGTGCAGTCCGCTATGTTCGACGAGAAAGCTCTTAACCGCCGTCAAATCAGGCTCGGCAAAGGAGAGCTCCGACAGGTATTTGCCCTTTCCGGAGATACGCTTCAGACAGATATCCAGACGCTCACGGTCGAAAGGACGCACCTGGAAATCGAACGCATCCAGCATCTCATACTCGATGCTGGCATCGTCACTGACAACAATCGTCGGCACCTGACACAGCTGGCGATGGTTGTTTAACTTTCTAAAAATCTCCAGCCCCTCACCTGCATAACGGCTCATACCGAGCACGATCAAGTCCGGATGATAATGTACAAGGGTCTGCAGCAGCATATGCCTGGCAGGGCTACAAGTCACTTCGTGTCTGGTTCGACTCAACCAACGCTGCAGGTCCTGACAGAGGTCCATGGCATCATCAATGACATATATTTTCAGTTGATGCGGCATATTCTTCAGGAAAGGCCTTTAGTTGTTGGTGATTTTTGCCCAGGTGTCGCGCAAAGTTACGCTACGATTGAACACCAGACTCCCGGCTTGTGAATCTTTTTCATCC
>JBFFPW010000426.1:0-1640 GCA_041573815.1 Desulfuromonadales bacterium | reverse complement strand
GATCGGTGTTCTGGTAAACAAAGAGAATTGTGATCGAAAGCAGAATGATACCGGTGATGAGTTTGACTTTCATGCGCTAACCCCTTAAAAATATGTGTGAGCAGACAAACCTTTGGGGAAACTTGCCAAGAACAAGATTCGCGTTAGCCTGTTGTCAGGTTTTACAACGCATTCATTTTACACGGTTTCCGGGAGATCGTCATGAATAAAGCAATGATTATTTTCAGTCTTTTCCTGCTGGTGGGAGTTCATGCTCATGCCAACGAAGCACCCTCCTTGAGCCTCGGCAAAACGCTCTTCGAATCGACCGAACTCGGGAGCAACGCTAAAAGCTGCCAGAGTTGTCACCCGCAAGGTAAAGGTTTGGATATGATCGGTGACTTCAGCGATGAAGAGCTTAAGGATATCATCAACGCCTGCCTGCGTGATGCTCTCGGGGGCAAGATCATCTCCACGGAGTCGCAGGAGATGGTGGCGCTGCATGCTTATGTCAGGAAGTTTCAGAAAGAAAAGTAATTCAGGTTACGAGACGGCAAGCAATAAACACATCTTCATTTGGAACAGCAAGGGGCCGGCATCAATACCGGCCCCTTGCTGTTTCTGCGAACAGAAGCAATTAAAATTCCTGGTTAACAAAATATCTTCGTTCAGGACGACCAACTGCGCCATAGATCAACTCCGCGGAGAGTTGACCGTTGACCGTGAGATATTCCAGATAACGACGTGCGGTCGTACGGCTGGTCCCGATTTTGGCACCAACATCCTCGGCGCTGAAGCCATCAGGGTGCGGATGCTTGAAAACACCTCTAACCTTATTTAACGTCAGCGCATCAATCCCCTTCGGCAGAGCAGGTTCGCCCGGTTGACTCTCCTTGTAGGGATGCAGAAGTCGGTCCACATCCTTCTGGTCGAGGCTGGTCTCGGATTGCAGTCTCCGCCGATGCTCGCGGAAATTTTCAAGAGCCTCCTTGAAACGGGAGAACATGACCGGTTTGAGGATATAATCAAAGACTCCGCCGCGCATCGCCTCTTGCAGGGGCTCCAGCTCCTTGGCGGCCGTAATCAGAATGACATCGGTGGCCTGGCGACTGGAGCGAATTCGCCAGAGAATCTCGGTCCCGAGACCTTCGGGAAAATAAAGATCAAGCAGAACCAGGTCGGGCTTGAAGAGTTCGCACATTTTTTCTGCATCCATCAGGCTATCGGCAAGGCCGACAACAGTGAAGCCGGGAACTTTTTCAATAAAGTGACGATGAATCTCTGCAATTTTAGGATCATCCTCAACAATCAGTACACTGAAATCCATTTCAGCTTCTCCCTCGTTTCGGAATAAAGACAGAGAAAAGAGCCCCACCGAGGTCGCTGTCACTTATCGTGATCTGACCACCGAGATCCGCAAGAGCCTTTTGGGTCAGATAAAGCCCCTGGCCGCGATCATTCTGCTTGGTCGTAAAGCCCCGCTCAAAGATCTTTTCACTTTTATCTGCCGGGACGCCCGTACCGGAGTCCTCAATTTCGAACACCAGGTCATTGCCGACATCGGTCATGGACAGTCTGACCATTGCCTGACCCTCACCCTGTAACGCGGCATCAAAAGCGTTATCAAGCAAATTGCCGAGGATAGTCACCAGTTTTTCACG
>JBFFPW010000425.1:0-1663 GCA_041573815.1 Desulfuromonadales bacterium | reverse complement strand
GTAGAAGTGTTTAACAGAAGTAATCCAACCTGCATAAAACAGCCCTCCGCAGGAGAGCTGTTTCTTTGGTTCGTTTCTTTATAGCTTAATAAAGAAATGAACACGGCTGTCGGGCCGGGACCCGACGACCTTGATTTCGAACTGAATGCAAAGAGGGACACTTCCCAATTTAAAAGGAAGTGTCCCTCTTTGCTTCAACCATCTCCCTCACCCCAACACTCTCCCGCAGCGGGGAGAGTGAGTAAATAAGAGCCAGAAAAGGGGTCATGCACTGTATTGAATGAGTGCCAGATCCCGAATTGTCACCAGACCCTGAATTTGAAAACAAAAAAGGGGACAGAATATTAATTCTGTCCCCTTTTCTAATTGTTAACAGTTGTCAGTATCTTACTGATTCACCGCCTCGTTTGCCGCATTGCCGCTATTCGCCGCAAACAGCTCGTCGAAAATATCCTGAACGGTTTCAATCTTGTCAGCTTTCCAGGCGTTGGTACCGCAAAAAACGATACCGGTTTCAACATCGCCACGTTGGGCGCGGTCAAGAGCGTGGACAATACAGAACCGCTCACGGTTTTGTTTGTAAGTGCATCTGCGCAGACAATTGGATGGGCAGGAGACGTTCTGATCGATATCCCGCTGCTTAACCTTTTCGAAGTTCTTGATGATCGCTCTGCCAGGCAGGCCGGCCGGACTCATAATCAGTCCGATATCTTCCTGCTTGCAGTCGAGGTAGAATTGTTTAAAGGCATCGGCGGCATCACACTCTTCGGTCGTGACAAAGCGGCTGGCCATCTGTACGCCATCAGCTCCTTGCTCGAGAGCATACTCTACGTCATCACGGTTCCAGATGCCTCCAGCGGCAATGACCGGTATGTCGAGTTGCCATTCTTCCTTAAGGTAGGCTTTGACACCCCGGATTGTTCCGTACTGGTCATAGTCACCGTTACCGATATTCTCCAGTTTTTCACCAAGGTGGCCGCCGGCAGTATCCGGATCTTCAACAACGATGGCATCAGGAAAACGATTGAAGCTTTTGTGCCATTTGCGGACAATTAACTCGGCTGCCTTGACCGATGAAACGATCGGTACCAGGGCAACATCGGGATAATCTGTTGTCAGGCCGGGCAGGTTCAGCGGCAGGCCGGCACCCGAAACGATGATCTGGGCACCAAACTCACAAGCCGCCTTGATGGTGTCGTCGTAGTTGGTGGCAGCAACCATGCAGTTGACACCAATGACGCCATTCGGGGCCAGTTCGCGGGCGCGATCAAGTTCGTCTTTCAACGCCAGCGGATCGGCGGTGAAATAATTGCGACCATTGTAGTGTGGGCTGTTGACGGCCAGTCCAGCAGTGGCGACCAGGCCAATGCCACCAGACCGGGCCACGGCACTTGCCAGGTCGGCACCTGATACACGAACACCCATACCACCCTGGATCAGTGGGTAGGGGACAGTATGTTTTCCAATTGTTAGACTCATCATCGTTCCTCCTCATGAACTTAAGTCATTCTAGCAAGAGTCAAATGTTTTGAATGTAATAGTTCTGTAAAAGCTTTTCTCTTGTCGAGTTTTCGCCGGAATGGTAGAAATTGGTACATGAAGTTTTTCAAGCGTCTCTTTAGCCCATTGATGGCTTTTATCGGGATCCAGCTGGTCTGGCTTG
>JBFFPW010000424.1:0-1681 GCA_041573815.1 Desulfuromonadales bacterium | reverse complement strand
CGGTATGGTTTCACAAACTGACATCGTTCGGGCTCTTTGTCTACAGGCGCAACGCAATATTTTAATGGGGCGGGCTACGGAAGCGACGACCCTTGATGAATTGAAGGGGCTTTTCAGGAGACTCGATGAGTGTGCTTCCGGGGCTCTTGAATACAACCGTCGAGCGGTGAATGCTTTACGGATACTGAGCGAAACACATCTGGCTATTATGCGTCGTTGTGTTGACTTGACGATTGCTGCCATGGAAGCTGACGGCAGGCCGAAGCCATCGATTCAATTTGCAGTGCTGATCATGGGCTCCGGTGGTCGTAAGGAGATGATGCTTGAACCTGATCAGGATAATGGCATTATTCTCGATGATGACCCCCGTATCGAGGATGCGGCTGTTGCTGAGTGGTTCAGGCTGTTCAGTCGTCAGTATAATGATAACCTGGCCGAGATTGGCTATCCCCTCTGTCCGGGGGATATCATGATGTGCAACCCGTTATTTCATAAGTCACTAGCTGACTGGACGACGCAAATGAACCATCTGGCGGAATTCCCGACAGAAAAGGCAGCGCGGTGGTCGAATGTTATTTTTGATTTCGAAACCCTGTATGGCGATGACAGCCTCACCGCCCGACTGCGTAAACATGTTCATGATCTGTTGAGTGAAAAACAGTTGTTGCTCAGTTTTATGGTTGAGGATGACGCCGAAGGGCGGCCGCCGATCGGCATGTTTAATCGCCTTGTTACCTCAGAAGAGGCTGACACCAGAGGGCTCATTGATGTTAAGCGCAACGGGTTGCGCATTATTGCTGATGCTGCCCGCATTTATGCTCTGAGCCGCGGGATAAATGCAACGAGTACTCATGATCGGGTTAATGCCCTTGTGAGACTCGGGGTTCTTGATGTCGATTTTGCCGATTCTGTTCTGAGCGCCTATGAGGAACTGATCACTCTTGTTCTTGACCACCAACTGGAGCAGCGCCGACGTGGAGAATTGCCGGACAAGCTTATAAACCCGAAAGAAATTTCGCCACATTTGCGGGAAATATTACGTGACTCGATGTTGGCGGTGAAGCGATTCCAGGAGAAACTTCAGGGGGAATTTGCCCGGATGAACTTTTAGTTCTCAATAATCTGGTTGATAAAGCAATGGCGCCTTAAAGGGCGCCATTTTTTGTTACCACATTTTGAGAATGTCTTTGGCGAAGACGCTTATGCAAAACAGCAGGGCGATACAGCCAAACAGGAGGCGGATACTGTCCTTGCCGCCATTTTTGTCCCGATAGGTTATACCATGGTAGGCGATGAAGCCGGTGACGGAGACGAAAATCCAGTTACCCAAACCAGTAAATCCTTCAAGCACAACTCTCTCCTTTTCTTGAGACAAGACCAGTCGTGATTTTCTACCGCCCAAAAAAGTTTGTCAACTGCGATTGTAAACTCGCTGGTCAGGAGATGCGGCGGATCAGGTAGGGACTGTGAAAACCAAGCTTGGAGGAGATGATATTGCCGGTTTCGCGTAGTTTCGGCAGCAGGTTCTTTGCTACATTTTCTTCTGTTAGTCTGAAATCGGGACCGACAAGGCAAAGGACACCATTGAGTTCACCGCCGGTACAGAAAAGAGGTACGGCGATGCAGCAAATCCCGTCGCCAAGGCCCCCGGTTTCATAAACGTAGCCATTTTCAATGATGT
>JBFFPW010000423.1:0-1682 GCA_041573815.1 Desulfuromonadales bacterium | reverse complement strand
TCGAGGCAGGCGACTCCCTTGAAAAGACCAAGAAGGAATTCAACCTGCCTCAATATCGTCAGTACTATGGCTATGATCAGCTACTTGAGCTGAATATTGAGCGGGCCTACCGCAATCTTACAGAAACAGGACTGGTCCACTAGGTTGCTAGTCCCTTCCCTCGTAGGTTTTCTTCAACATCAACAACAATATGCCGGCAAGCACCAGCAGCACAACCAAGACACCGCCAAAAACCTTGCGCTGACCGAGATCACCCTGGTCTGACATTGCCAAAGAAGAAATCTCGTCAAGTCGCTGCTGAAAAACTGAGCTCTGGGCGACAACCTGATCTACGTCCACATTGTGAAAGAGCTGATGGTATTCGTTGCGCAGGGCAAACAGCTTCCCTTCCATCTCGCGTGTTGAGATGCCTTTACCGTGCAATTCTTTAAGTTCAACCTCGAGCGAATTGATCCGGTTATCAGTTTTCGATAGTGCGTCCTTGATCTCGGCAGCCCGCCCGTATTCGTGACAACGGCTACAGGAGGTTTCATTGATCAGGGCAAGCGAGGCTTTTCCCACTTTGTGATTACTGTGACAGGTGACGCAATTCGGCCCACCGGAACCAAGGGCCTGGCCATGGGCACTTGAATCATAATTTTCCTTGATCCCAACATGGCACTTGCCGCAAAAACCCGGGATCTCATCATCGGTTGGAACACCGACAAAACCCCGTTCCGGGCTCATGGCCATGGCAAAATCGGTCGGATCACCACCATGACAGTCATGACAGGAGATACCGTTTTCCTTGTGGATACTCATCTCCCATAAGCCGATCGGCTCACTCAGGTAGCCGGGTTGACCGGCATGACATTGCAGACAGACCGTATCGTCGGCCACTGAGAGTCCAGCGCTAAACAACACTGCAAGAAAGCAGAATAGAAATATGATAATTCTGCCCGGAAGTCGTCCTGTTTGTTTCTTCATGAGTAATGCCCCCAAACCGATATCGCTACCATTAGCAAGAGCAGCAGTACATAGACCGCAACAAAGACGGGACGTTTGGCCGGGCGGCGCTCCTCGCCCCGATCAATGAATGGTAACAGTGCAAGAAAGGTCATCAAACCACCCTGCACAGCCAAACCAAGAAACTTACTCGGAAAAATCTTCAGGGTTTGATAAGCCCAAAGGAAGTACCACTCCGGCTTGATATGTTCCGGCGTATTAAACGGATCGGCCGGCTCGAGAGCATCAGGCGGAATAAACAGTTGGGGTGCGAAGAAAGTGACCGCAACCAACATCGACAGGAAGAAACAGACCATCGCCATCTCTTCTATTGTGTAATCAGGGAAAAAGGGGATGCCGTCTTCATGCTTTTCGTGGGTAAACTCACGACCGACCTTGGCCGGACGGGCATTCTCACCGAAGGGTGGCCGGGAGATGCCATTCCTGCGAACACAGAAAAGGTGAAATCCGACCAGACCAAGAAGACCAAAAGGAAGAACGACAACATGCAGAGCGAAAAAACGCCCCAGAGTTTGCGGACCGGCCGATGGGCCACCGCGTAAGAACTCGACCAGTTCACCACCGATAATCGGCACCGCCCCGGCCGCATCGGTTGCGACTGTTGTTGCCCAGAAGGAAAGCTGGCTCCAAGGTAAAAGATAACCGGTCAGACAAAGAACCAGCGCGAGGTTAAAGAG
>JBFFPW010000422.1:0-1683 GCA_041573815.1 Desulfuromonadales bacterium | reverse complement strand
TGTTTTTCAGCGGGATAAACCGTTCGCCCAGCTTGAGAAAATGGCTTCCGGGAGAAATCGTCGCGGTCCCGCGTGGGGATCTGATCCGGTAGACATGATCAACAGCATCCCATTTCCCCGTCAGCTCAAGTGGCGGCAAAACATCATCGAGGGCAAGGAAAGACTCGCCGTCGCGCAGATAAACCTCCTCGATTCTTGCGGGAGGTTCTCCTTCCAGAGCCAACTCGACAACAGCCAGCACTGGCAGACATGACATCAAAAACAACACTATTGAAAAAACAAATATTCGCATATGACCTCATGGGGAAAAAGCCGGTCAGTTATACCGCAGTTATAAAAGGACTGTCAACGGAAGTGGTCTCTCAGGAAACGATAAGACGATGACCTTTTTTTACCGGCCGGTCAAGCGCCTTGAGCAATCGTTTTGTCAGGGTCGCTTCGAGCTCACGCAAAACAGCCTGATTCCCCTTCATCGGGCTGATCTGAGCCCCGGCAATCATGCCATGGCCACCGGCCGTGCCGAGTTTGTCGACGACGTCCCGTATAACCTGACCGGCATAGACTTCATGGTTCGACGTTCGCAACGAAAGAATCATCTTCTCATTGAAGCGGCCAAGACCGAGGACGACATCGACCCCGTCCATCCGTAAAAGGAAATCCGCCATTTCAGCAACGACATCAGGATTATCAATATCGAACAGGTTGAAAACCAGCGAAGAGTCATACAAGCGCGCATTTTCAATGGCCCGGTTGTAGCAGGAAAAGTATTCCTTTGGGACTTGCGAATGGGTGATATTGTAAAGAATCCGGTTATTACTCAGCTGCAGGAGATTCAAATAAGCGGCACGATCATACTGGGTCCACTCACGACCAAGATCCTGGGTCTCGGACTTGATGGCATAAAAAAGAATGGTCGCCAGCTTGGTCCCGACATAGACTTCCTGACTGAGTAGATATTCGTAGAGCATGGTCGCCGAAGCGCCGTAATTATCGCGGACATCAACCAGCTTGCAACTTTTTGTCTGTTCCCGCAGGGGGTGATGATCAACAACGATGTGCACTTCACGATCATCAGGGAAGGAATTATTGCCGGTCCCGGGCTGGGTATCGACCATACAGACAACACCAAACTGATTGAGGTCAAGTCCGTCCAGCGGAACAGTTTTGATCTCCAACTCCTTGACCATTGCCCGGTTTTCGCCCCGACCTATAATACCGCCAAACGCTATGGTGGCATTGATATTTACGGAAACCTCCAATAAATGGCGGAGCGCAAAAGCCGCAGCGAGCGAATCAGGGTCGGGATTGTCGTGGGCAACAATCAGAACCTTGCCTTTACCTCTGACATAATCAAGGATACGACCTGAAAACTCTTTGGAATATTCCATTTCAGCTGACATTTACACTAACCCGTTCCATTAGCATGATATTGCCGCGATTGCTTCATTGACCGCTTCGACTGCAGAATCAACAACAGTGACACCTGCCAACGGATGTTGCAGCCGCAAGGCGAAAACGTTCTTGCCGAGCTTAAGCGCGATAGCCGCCTCGGAAAGAGTCCCGTATTCGCCTTCAATGGCGACCAGTGCTCCGGCGGTATGGGCAATAATAACGTTCCGGGCATGCCCCATGTTGGTCGGCACAGCCAGGGTCACGTATTCATTCGCTTCATCAGTCTTTGCA
>JBFFPW010000421.1:0-1689 GCA_041573815.1 Desulfuromonadales bacterium | reverse complement strand
GCTTGCTGCTGCCAGTCGCTGCACGCTGGCTCGCGGACGTCGCCGGCCGCGCCTTGGCGCTTCTGGAACTGCGGCTTCACGAGCTCCGGCCGGAGAGGTTTGTGGCGTTGCACCACCGTTTTATCGAAGGAAGTGATGCGGACGAGGCAGAGACGCCGGAGGCGGTTGAATCCTCGCCCGCACGAGGTTTGACCGCGTCTGCAGCGTCAACCTCCTCCGACGAGAAGGTTGCGCCGTGGATACCATCTTTGCCAACCCGGCCACCAGCCATTACAATCCGATCGCCGATTTTGACCTCTTTCTCATGTCCGGGCTGACCGTTCAGCACCCGCGGCATAATCGCTCCGGTACCACAATAGACCAGTGGCTTGCCGGCAAAGCGGTCATCAAAAACCAGCGAACCGTTGACCGTGGGAATGCCACTCTTATTGCCGCCATGCTCTACACCTTCCACGACGCCTTCAAAAATCCGCCGAGGATGCAACAGACGAGGAGGCAAAGGCTTGTCATAAAAAGGCGAAGCGAAGCAGAACACATCAGTATTGAACATCAAGCGAGCGCCCATACCGGTTCCGAATGGATCGCGATTGCAGCCAACGATGCCTGTCAGAGCGCCGCCGTACGGATCGAGAGCGCTCGGTGAATTGTGGGTTTCAACCTTGAAGACCAGACTCCAGTCGTCATTGAACTTGATAACACCGGCGTTGTCCTTAAAGACCGACAGGCAGATATCGTCCTTACCCCGAGCTTTACGAACATCGGCCGTCACCTGCATGATACAGCTTTTAAAGAGCGAGTTAATGACCTCCTGATGTCCCTGGTCGTCCTCGTACTCGATACGCGCTGAGAAAATTTTGTGTTTGCAGTGTTCGCTCCAGGTCTGAGCCAGAGCTTCCAGCTCAACATCGGTCGGCATGGCAGCAAGACCAACAAGTTCGCGCGCTGCAATCACTTCGTGCTGGCGGAAGTAGGACTGAATAGCTTTCATCTCTTCGAGATTTAAAGCGAGCATCCCCTGGCGACTGATCTCCATCAGAGCATCATCTGAAATTTCAAGATCAACAGGGCGAATCGCTGGCTTCGTACCGCTGATCACTTTGGGTACAGTGACCTGAACCCCTTGGCTGCTGTCGAAATCGCTGCGAGCAACAACATCCCAGCGTTGAATCAGGCCGTTGCCAAGGAAATCGCGGGCGATGCGCTCGGCATCTTCGACCGAGATATCACCAGAAAGCAGATACTGTACCGAAGTGTAGACACCCTCATCGCCGACAAAAGCACGTCCGGTCTGGTACTGGATCGCCTCCCTGGCGGTTCGGCCGACATTGTCAGTGACGCCCGGCCGATAGCCGACTTCTACCAGCACATCGAAATCATGAGCAAGTGGCTGATTGATCGCGTAGTCCTGAATGATCGGATCACTGAACGGACCTGCTGCCGCAGCGGCAACTTCCGTTTCAGCAAGCTGTGCGTCAACAGTATAGACATCAATCGTCCGAACCGACTTCAGGTCAATACCAAGATGCTCTTTGATCTCGCGACGGACACGTTCACCGCGCGCGTCACGAACATTATCTTTGAGACCGACTACTATTCGCCAGGCCATTATTTCTCCTTATTCATAATCTTTGATTCGTGATTCGTGATTCGCTTTTACCGCTTTTCTGATTACGGATTAACTTTTCACGG
>JBFFPW010000420.1:0-1710 GCA_041573815.1 Desulfuromonadales bacterium | reverse complement strand
TAGAAGCCTTCTGAAATCAGTAATACTCACCATTAGAAGTCTGAGGTATCAGTCCGGATAATTTCACATTATCTCTCCAGGCTGTCAAAATGTCGTCTATTCACCTGAAATCAGACGGCAGAACTCTACCAACAAATGCCTCTGAAGAACCCGAGAGCACAACACTACAAGCAGAAATGGTCTGAAAACAACTTATGCAAGCAACAAAAACGTAATAAACATAAAAATATTCTACGGCATCTCTCACACTGCAAGAGATAAACCAATCACCACTTGATCATCAATTCCCTAAATTAAAGTTCATGACAAAAAGGCCCTGTCGCTCCGACAAGGCCTAGTGTTTAACTCTGGTTCCATGTTGATTAATTTCAGGTTCTAACCACCTCAACCAGGTAGCCATCCGGATCAGCAAGAAAATAGAACTTGGGGGGTTGTCCCGGCAACCCCTTCAACGGTTTCGGCGCAAGCCCCATCGCCTCATGTCGTTTGTGTGAAGCCTCCAGGTCGGCGACGCCGACAGCCAGGTGAGAATATCCGTTACCGATTTCGTAGGGTTCGAGCTGGTCATGATTCCAGGTCAGTTCGAGTTCGAAATCACTCCCCTCAGAAACCATGTAACTCAAGGTAAACTTGTGTTCAGGAAAATCCTTTTTCCGTGAAATCTTGAAGCCAAGGGCCTCTATGTAAAACTTCTCGGACTTTTCCAGGTTCATGACCCGAATACAGGAATGAATCATCCGGTACGACATAGGCAAACCTCCTCGACTAGAGTTCTTCCTCTTTGTCTTTCTTGTTATCTTTCTTCCGGCCAAGCTCGAAAGGGTGAGCCTGTCGGCTGACAATATAATCAGCAAAGATTTTAAACCAGATCGTTACACCGGCAATAGCGCTCCAGGTCTTGTAGGGAGAAAAAAAATTTTGTCCCAAAACAGGGGTTAACAATACGGCTAACAAAGTCACCAAAGTCGTTGTCCCGGCAGCCAAATTAACAATCCCGGTTGCAGGAGCCCATTTTGCCGGATCCGGCGGAGCCTCACCCCGTTTTAAAGCAACCTCTGAATAATTTTTTTTGACGAAAATACGATATGCACGACGCAACCAGATGAAGGTCATCGGAAACATTGCAAGAAACAACAACCAGGTAATAACTGAGCTTATATCAAAAACCATTCTCTACTCCAGAAAGGCCGTGCCGAGCAAGGCCAATATTAATTTCGTACCTTCTTGTACCCGAGACTGACAGGACGATCAATGAAAAACTTAAAAAAACCCCGCCAGACTGGCTGGCGGGGTCAAGTCATCTGGCAAAAGCCAGATCAGCATTTGCAATGAATATTAGTGTGCGTGAGAACCATCAACAGCCTTGGCACCGCGCGGGATACGCACGCTTTCAACCAGGTGCTGAATATGCTCGGGAGGATCAGGAGTCACCTTGCTGACCACATAGGCAACACCGAAGTTCACCAGGGCACCGATGCCGCCGAATGCGTTCGGCTCGATTCCGAGGAAGAAGTTCGCTTTACCACCGAACATGCCGAGGAAGCTGGTTCCCTTGATGAAGAAGATCCCCTTATGGGCGAACACGTAAAGCATGGTGATACCGATACCGGCGAGCATACCGGCAATCGCGCCTTCTTTGTTCATCTTCTTGTTGAAGATACCCATCATCAGGCAGGGGAAGATCGAGCTAGCAGCAAGACCGAAGGCGAT
>JBFFPW010000419.1:0-1723 GCA_041573815.1 Desulfuromonadales bacterium | reverse complement strand
GCCCGCCATAAAAGGCGATTCATGCATCTTCTGCAGCAATGGAAAAAGAACGTCAACCTCGCCTTCAACAATGGTCCCCATCGGTGTCAATTGATAACTGAGACCTGACTCCCTGACCAACTCCAGACAGCCCGCAACATATTCCGAGACGCCCATCTTTTCAATTCCGAGCGGCGTCACACTGATTTCAACAATAGCCATAATGAATCTCCAGGTTCAGATAATCAAACCGACAACAGCACCGGTAATGCAGGTTGCAATCAGGCCAGCGAGGATCGATTTCATGCCGAGAGAGACAATTTCCGAACGACGCTCCGGCACCATGCTGCCCAGCCCTCCTATCATAATGCCAAGAGAACCGAAATTTGCAAATCAACACAGAGCATACATCAAAACAAGGCGTGACTTTTCCGACAAAGCATCGACCGGAATTCTGGCCAGTTCAAGATAAGCAACAAACTCATTCAGGGCGACCTTGGTGCCGAGCAAACTCCCTGCGACCTGAGCTTCAGACCAGGGGATACCAATCAACCAGGCAATGGGCGACAAAAGCCAACCGAAACAGCGCTGCAGAGTTAATTCTTCGCCACCGACTGCCGGTAGAAATCCGCACAGGATATTCACCAGCCCGACCAGGGCAACCAGAACAATCAGCATCGCCACGATATTCAGAAGCAGGCTCAGTCCATCGCTCGTACCGGCAGTAATCGCATCCATCGCCCCGTTCGATGAACTGACTTCAGTCACCTCGCCATCGGTCTGCGTTGGTTCCGTATGCGGAACCACCAAACTGGCAACCAGCAGTGCCGCCGGGGCTGAAATGATCGAAGCGGTCAGAATATGACCAAGCGCATCCGGAATGGCCTTGGACAATATCGACGCATAAAGGACCAGAACCGTCCCGGCGATCGTGCTCATGCCACAAACCATCACCATGAACAGTTCAGATCGACTCATTGTACGCAGATAAGGCTTAATCAATAGAGGTGCTTCAACCATGCCGACAAAGACGTTTGCGGCGGCACTGACACCGACCGCACCACCGATCCCCATGGTTTTCTGCAAGCCTCGTGAAAACTGATTGACGATAAACGGTAGAATTTTCCAGAAAAACAACAGGGACGACAGCGCGCTGATGACAAGTACGATCGGTAATGACCTGAACGCCAGAATAAATGAAGCGCCAGGATAGCTTTCCTTGAACGGCAGATCAGCACCTCCAAGGTATCCAAAGACCATCGACGTTCCGGCCATTGTTGCCTGGTCCAGAGCCAGAACGACACTGTTCAGACGGATGAAGACTTCCTGAAAAAACGGGACTTTCAACAAGAGCAAGGCAAGGAAGAATTGCAGGGCAAGGCCGATAAGTATAATGCGCCAGTTGATAACACGGCGGTTTTCGCTAAGCCCCCAGGCGATAAAAAGCAATAATGGCAAACCAATTAATACTTGCATAGTTACAGACACTTAAGCGTTAGAGTTAATGTTATATATCATGTATCGAAAGGCCAATTATTTTGGTTAGTTGCGATTATAGCAGAAACAGGGGTACGTGGATATTTGCAAAAAAGCATAGAAACAAAGCTTTAATGGGACGCAGATTTACGCTGAAAAGAATGATTGATAGGCAAGCCCCCCTCACCCCAACCCTCTCCCTCCAGTGGAGAGGGAGCCAACAAGAGTCGACACAGAAGGGGTCAGGTACTTTATTGAATGAGTGCCT
>JBFFPW010000418.1:0-1732 GCA_041573815.1 Desulfuromonadales bacterium | reverse complement strand
TGGTGAAACGACCCTGACAGCCCCCTCCAGTCGAACAGCCTCAGCCAGGGCACTGGAACCGACCGAACTGTTTGGCCTGTTCCGGGCCGACGTCCTCGAACTTTCAAAGAAACAACCGGCAATCGCCTGTAAAATACTGATGGGAGTCACCCGGGTTATCAGCGAACGTTTACAGGTCGCCAGCAACGACCTGATGCAGTTACGTCGAGAGCACCCGGAATTTTTTACGGAAGAGACTGAATCGTGAACGGTCAGGAACTTCTCAACCGGAAGAGAATAAACCGGAGTCAGGCGGTCCTGTTTTTCCTGACGCTGGCCGCCGGTATTGCCACCGGGCTTATCGTCTACAGCTCGGCAACGACAATCATGTCGTTACTCAGGACAGCGACAACAGCTCTTTTCGTCCCACTGCTGATTTCATTGGTACTGACATTCTTGTTGGAGCCACCTGTCACCTACCTTGAGCGTAAAACCGGTCGCCGCACCCTCAGTATTTTCATCGTTTACTTTATGACCGGTATTCTCGTTTACCTTTTCATGAGCTGGATGATTCCGCACGGCAAAACCGCCTGGCATTCGCTGCAGTCTGACCTGCCGCGCTATGTGAACAGTCTCACAGGTTATCTCCGGGAGCTGGTTGTGAAACTGCATGAAGAGTTTCCTTTCATTGAAGCGTACGATATCCCGGCCCGGGGTCGGACCATGGCAGAGGAGCTTCTCAGCAGCATCATTGTCGGCACGCCGAAATCGGCCCTCGGCATCGGCAGCCTGCTGCTTATTGTTCCACTTTTCACTTTCTTTTTCCTGCGCGACGGCAGTCGTATCGTCCGCACCTGCATCTCCCTCGCCCCGAACCGAACCTTCGAAATGGTTCATGATATGGCGTACCTGATCATTCTGCAATTATCGCATTTTGTTCGCGGGCGGATTCTCGAGGCGACCATCATCGGCCTGGTCGTTTATGCCGGACTCTCCATGACCGACATCCGTTATCCGTTCTTCCTGGCGGTGTTTGCCGGCATTACCAATCTGGTCCCCTACATCGGGCCATTGGTCGGCATGGTCCCGGGCATCCTCATTGCCATGATTGACCTCGGTTTCGGCGGCCAGTTCTGGTGGATCGTCATCCTTTATTTCCTGATCGCCCAGGTGATTATCGACAACTTCATCCTGATCCCGGTTCTGATTTCCCGTTTTTCCAACCTGCATCCGCTCTGGGTGATTATCGCTATAATTATTGGCGGCAAACTGTTTGGTGTCATCGGCATGATCATCGGTGTGCCGATCGTCAGTATCATCAAGATCACCATGATTGAAATCCGCCAGTACCGCCGCACCTTCTCACTGATTGAGACGACGCTGGAAGCGGAGAACTCCTAGCAACGATCTTGAGGTGGAGGGTCTAAACCTTTTTCAGGTCACATTGTCGGGTTCCGACCCGACAGCATCTTTGAGGTCATGGGGGCCCGGCCCCACGCGCCGGGTTCATTTTCTTTGATAAGCGTCAAAGAAAACAGAACCAAAAGAAATCGCTCCCTTGCAGGGGGCTTTTTTGTGCGGTAATTTCCCACTTTTATAAGCAGTTTTTGGTGGAAATCGACTTTAGTCGATTGCTTTGTGTCTCCGTAGCGTCTGCAGTTGGCTGTCGTTCGAGGTGGTCGGCTACTTGAGACCACGTAAGGGCAATGGGTTAAATCAAATGCTTGAAAGTAAGCAAGATCCTCGATTTCGC
>JBFFPW010000417.1:0-1750 GCA_041573815.1 Desulfuromonadales bacterium | reverse complement strand
GCTGAAACCCTCGGTGGTGGTGAAATCAGGTCCTCCCTTGAAAAGGGTAAGGACGTTGGCCAGTTGACAAGTGACGCCGAAGAAATTCTCAGCGAATTGCGTCAGCGCAATAATAGTCTCTCTGATTCACTCGGTTCAATTGAAAAAACATCAGGGACCCTTGCTGTCGATATTGCTGAGACTGCAGCCAGTATCCGTATTCATGATCAGGTCACGAGCATTCTCAAGGCTTCGGTAGAAGACCTGACGGAAATAACAGATCGTTTTCCATCGGATGCGAACATTCTGGACAAGGTCAAACACATTCCGTTGTTTAATGAAATGATAAACCGTTATTCGATGAAAAGTGAGCGCGACATTCATCTGCGTGTTCTGCGTCAAGCGGGCAAAACAGCAGATTCAGAAGAAAGCAAAGATGATTTTGCCGGTGATAGCGGTTCGGCTGAAAATGAGCTTGGAAATAATGTCGAACTTTTTTAATGGAGCATATTTATGAGTGCAGAGCAAAACAAGAAGAGTAAAGCGGCCACATCGGAAAAGAAGACGCAAACAGCTGAACACGTTTTATCTGGGGACCTGACCCTTCAGGTCGCTGGCGAAGTCAAGGCACTTTTTGTCAAAGCGCTGTCGGCTAAAGGTGATGTGACCTTCCGTTTTGAAGATGTCGGTGACGTCGACCTGTCGTTTATCCAGATGCTTTGTTCTGCTCATCGATCTGCACACGACGATGGCAAGAAGCTCAATTTGGCTGGTGCATGGCCAAAGTCGCTTACAGCCCTGTTAGAAGAATCGGGCCTCAATGTTCATGTCGGTTGTTCACTCGACAGCGGCATTGAATGCCCCTGGAATATAGACACAAACCATTAAAATACATAAGCCCAGATTGAAAGGGGGAACCACCATGAGTAAAAAAATTATGACAGTAGATGATTCAGCAACGATTCGACAAATGTTGAGTTTTACGCTGAAGGACGCCGGTTACGAAGTCATCGAGGCCGTTGATGGTCAGGACGCATGTGACAAGTTGAAGGAAGCTCCGGTCAACATGGTTATTACTGACCTGAACATGCCGCAAAAAGATGGTATTGAACTGATTCGTGAGGTCCGCAAGGATCCGGCAAACCGTTTTGTACCGATTATCATGCTGACGACCGAGTCACAGGAGAAAAAAAAGCAGGAAGGGAAAGCGGCCGGTGCGTCCGGATGGATCGTCAAGCCTTTTAGTCCCGAACAGCTTCTCGCTGTCGTTAAGATGGTGCTGGTATGATTGATAAAATCCTGGAAACTTTCCGGGAGGAGATCGACGAGCTTCTCATCGAGCTTGAGAACAGCCTTCTCGAACTGGAAGATAACCCGGCTGATACCGATGCGATAGACACGGTGTTCAGGGCTCTGCATACCATCAAGGGTTCGAGTGCCATGGCTGGTGTTGAACAGATTTCGAATTTTGTTCACGAAATTGAAACAGCATTCGAGCTGGTCCGGGATGGTGAGCTCGAGGTGACGCGCGACCTGATTAATCAAACCCTGGCCGCCAAGGATATTTTGAAAATCCTTGCCCACTCACTTGAAGGTGAATCAAGTGAAGAGCCGGCGGAGGTTGCGGGTATTGTTCAGTGGTTCAGGGCGATTCTGCCTGATGCTTCAAAACCTGAAGAGAAGAGCGAAGAAATCCTGGTTGCCGAGGGCGCAACAACCTTCCGCATCCGATTCCGCCCGTCTCCGGATATGTTCTGCAAAGGGCTCAATC
>JBFFPW010000416.1:0-1765 GCA_041573815.1 Desulfuromonadales bacterium | reverse complement strand
GCCGAGACCGATCGTCAATCAATTGGGGTCGATGTGCCGGAAGATTTACAAAAGGTTATTGCCGAATTGTCAAAATGATTTAAATGAGCCGATTTAGGGTTTTCATTTCAGTCACTTCTCTATAAAATCTAATGTTTAATTTTGAAGTTCTGTTTGTGTTTTGTGTTCCCTGGAAGGAGATTTCATGAAGACCAAGTTTTTGTTTGTGACTGGAGGGGTTGTTTCCTCGCTCGGCAAAGGCCTCGCCGCTGCTTCGATTGGCGCTTTGATGGAGGCCAGGGGCCTGCGTGTGTCGATGCAGAAAATGGACCCTTATATCAATGTTGACCCGGGAACGATGAGCCCCTTTCAGCATGGTGAAGTTTTTGTTACTGATGACGGCGCTGAAACCGATCTGGACCTTGGTCATTATGAACGCTATACCCGGGCCAATCTTTCAAAGAAATCAAACTTTACCACCGGTCAGGTGTACGACTCGGTTATTCGCAAAGAGCGACGCGGCGACTATCTCGGTGGCACGGTTCAGGTTATTCCGCATATTACCAACGAGATCAAAGATAAAATCCTTCTCAACGCCAAAGGTGCCGATCTGGCTATTGTTGAAGTTGGTGGCACTGTTGGTGATATTGAATCACTGCCATTTCTTGAGGCGATCCGGCAGTTTCGCGCTGACCGTGGTCGCGACAATGTTCTCTATCTTCATTTGACTCTGGTGCCATACATCTCGACAGCCGGTGAGTTGAAGACCAAACCGACCCAGCACTCGGTCAAAGATCTGCGTCAAATAGGTATTCAGCCTGATATTCTGCTCTGTCGTTGCGATCGTGAGATTCCGCACGATATGAAGGCGAAGATTGCCCTGTTTTGTAATGTCGATGAAGATGCGGTCATTACCGCCCGCGATGTTGAATCGATCTACGAGGTGCCGATTGTTTATAGTCAGCAGGGTCTGGACGATCGGATTGTCGATTATCTCAATATCTGGACCAAACAGCCGGAGCTTGCTGCCTGGGAACGGATCATCAAGCGGGTTAAAGAGCCGAAGAGTGAAACCACAATTGCCATCGTCGGTAAATATGTCGATTTGAAGGAGAGTTACAAATCCCTTTCCGAAGCGCTGGTTCATGGTGGTATCGGTAATAACTGCCGGGTGAATCTGACTTATGTCGATTCCGAGGCGATTGAACGGCACGGGGTCGGCGACACCTTTAAGGATGTTGACGGTATTCTGGTGCCTGGTGGTTTTGGTGAGCGGGGCAGTGAAGGTAAAATCAGTTCGATTCAGTATGCTCGTGAGAACAAAATACCGTTTTTCGGTATTTGTCTCGGTATGCAAATGGCTGTTGTCGAGTATGCCCGGAACGTTTGTAATGTCGAAGATGCCTACTCTTCGGAATTTCGGGAAGAAGCGAAAAACCATATCATCCATATCATGGAGGGTCAGAAGTCGGTCGCCGGCAAGGGGGGGACGATGCGCCTCGGTGCTTACCCCTGTCAACTCGCTGACAAGACCCTTGCCCAGCGTATTTACGGCGAGAAGGATATTTCAGAACGCCATCGCCACCGCTATGAGTTCAATAACGCTTATCGGCAGCAACTACAGGATGCTGGTCTTGTCATCTCCGGCGTTTATCCGGAAGCCGACCTGGTGGAAATTGTTGAAATTGCTGATCATCCTTGGTTCGTCGCCTGTCAGTTTCACCCGGAATTCAAGTCGAGACCGATGGAGCCACATCCACTGTTCGAATCTTTTGTCGGCGCCTGT
>JBFFPW010000415.1:0-1765 GCA_041573815.1 Desulfuromonadales bacterium | reverse complement strand
TCAGGGGTTTGCAGGTAGACAGTGCGGCTTGGAAAGGCAATCTCCAGACCCATACCCTCAATGATGTCCATGATCTTAAGCGAAACATCCTGGCGGGCGTCGAGATATTCACCCCAGATGGTAGTTTTGGTGAAACAGTAGACCATAATGTCGAGAGATGAAGCGCCAAAATCGGTAAAATTGACCAGGAAGAATTCCTGATCGATGGCCGGGTGGTTCTTTAATAACTCTCTGATGTTATCAACGGCTTCACGCATCTGGTCTGATCTGGTGGCGTAGGTAATACCGATATTCAACTTGATACGGCGTTTCGGCATGCGGCTGAAATTGTCGATCGCCATGTTGGCGATGACATTGTTCGGTACTGTGATCTGGGTTTTGGCAAAGGTGCGGATCTTGGTTGAGCGGAAACCGACTTCCTCGATAGTTCCTTCGATGTTGCCGGCGAGAATCCAGTCTCCTGCCTTGAACGGGCGGTCGAAGATAATCATCAGTGAGCCGAAGACGTTAGCGATCGAATCCCTGGCGGCCATGGCAACGGCGATACCGCCGATGCCGAGCGAGGCGAGCAGTCCGGAAATCGAATAACCGAGGTTCTGGATCGCCATCAGAACGGCGAGAAAAATGATCAGGCCGCGCAGCGATTTGCGAACCATTCTTGCGAGGTTATCATCAAGGGTTGACTCGGAGCGCTCGGCCCACTTGTTCATAATTGTGTCAAAAATCGAAACCAGGTTGAACAGAGCCCAGGTGATAGTAATGGTTACAAGAATCCGGGTCAGGGCGGCTGACATCGCCTGGAGGTTGATCGGCTTCAGCGGCAATTGCAGGGTTTCAAGGGCAATGTAGAGTCCACCGATGAAGATCAGGAATTCAGCCGGTTTCTGCAGGCTGGTGATAATCAGGTCGTCGTAATCGTTTTTGGTTTTAGCGGAGAGGGAATGCAACACCCTGTCGTAAATAACGCCGAAAATTCGTTTAACGACCCAGGCAGCGATGATAATGCCGAAAGCGGTCAACCAGGTCGCAAAGGTAATGTTGAGAAAACTTTTTTCCAGCAAGG
Organism: Desulfuromonadales bacterium; assembly: GCA_041573815.1. GTDB lineage: Bacteria > Desulfobacterota > Desulfuromonadia > Desulfuromonadales > UBA2294 > BM707. Next base: position 702 of record JBFFPW010000415.1, on the reverse strand, counting down.
GTGTCAGTGAGTCCATGTTTGTTCCTTTTTATTGTTGCAGATAGCAATCTTCATAGCAGAACTGCTCGGTGAATGCAAGGAATGGACTTCGTCGAAATTGTCAGCGCCATAAAATCTGTGTGGTACAATGAGTACTGACAAAAATTCCAAAGGAGCGAACCATGAGTCAATCAATAAACAGCTTCAACTCACTGAAAACACTTGACGTTGCTGGAGAGCAGTTTGATTATTTCAGCCTTGATGCCGTGGCCGCTGCCGGAAAAGGGGATGTGTCGAAACTCCCTTTTACCCTCAAGGTTTTACTCGAAAATCTGCTTCGATTTGAAGATGGTGAATCGGTTAATTCTGACGATATTACAGCGGTCGTCGATTGGCTGAGGGAAAGAAAATCGGAGCATGAAATTGCTTATCGACCGGCCCGGGTATTGATGCAGGATTTTACCGGTGTGCCGGCGGTTGTTGATCTGGCGGCCATGCGTGATGCCGTAGCGCGTGCTGGTGGTGATCCGGAGACGATCAACCCGCAAATCCCGGTTGACCTGGTTATTGATCATTCGGTCATTGTTGATGAATATGGCAACCCGCAGGCGTTTCAGGCCAATGTTGAAAAAGAGATGCAGCGCAACCGAGAACGCTACGCCTTCCTCCGCTGGGGACAACTGGCTTTCGACAATTTCCGGGTCGTGCCACCCGGCACCGGTA
>JBFFPW010000414.1:0-1776 GCA_041573815.1 Desulfuromonadales bacterium | reverse complement strand
TGATGGTGAAAATTTAAAGGGATATGCGTTTGCCAGGGTGCAGGAGGGGGATTTCGGTTCAGCCGAAACGGTGGCCGTCCTCGATGTTCTCGGAGTTGATCCTGATGCTCGAGGGCAAGGGGTCGGTAAATCGCTGTTGGCTGGGATCGAACAACGAATGGCGAAGAAAACTATTGCCACGTTGCGCACCGAAATCAACTGGTCGGAGCAAGAGATGACCGGCTTCTTCTCTGCAACGGGTTTCACGCTGGCACCGATTCAGATTGTTGCTCGTGACACCTCTGAACTTCCCGAACATGTTGAGGAGATGTCGCAGGTGAAGATGGACGGCTACTGGCAGGTGCACGGAGCCGGTGGCAATGATTACGACACCCTCTGCCGCGACAAGGTGCTGCTCCGCTCGCTCAAGGAAGATGACTTGGCTGATGTGGTCCGCCTCGACAAGAAACTGTCCGGCTATGACCGGACCGCCTATTACCGTAGTAAATTCCAGGAAATGCTGGTTGAATCTGGCATCCGTATTTCACTGGTGGCTGAAAAAAAGGATCTGTTGGCTGGCTTTATTATGGCCCGTGTTGATTATGGCGAGTTCGGCAAACCGATTCAAACTGCCGTGATCGACACCATCGGTGTTGACCCGGCGGAAAAGGGTACTGGTGTTGGCAAGGCGCTACTTTCACAGTTGCTGATCAATCTCTCGACCCTGCAGGTCGAGTCATTACGTACCCAAATTCAGTGGCAGCAGGCCGAACTTCACAAGTTCCTGCAGGGTTGCGGTTTTGAGCCTTCCCAGCGACTGGTGCTGAGCAAAGAGGTATAGCGGGTTTTTGGAAACGGTCCTTTCGGGGCGCCCGCAGTATTCTGAAAAAATCGTACGCTAAGACTTGCCGGTTTCTCGTAGTGTCTGGACCGCCCGCACTAGGTAGGCCGTGTTTCACAACACGCTGGCGGTGCCAGTGTTTAAGCAAAAAGTTCAAGATTTCTAAGTTAAAAACAGCTTCTTATTTATACGCTGTGAGAGGAAAAACCGCTTTTTAATGATGAAGATATTTAGCTCTTGAAAAATTCATCTAAAGCCGTTGGTGATTAATAACCTGTTGTTTCATGATAGGCCCTGCTGGCGCGGCCTCTGAGGATTGTCTCCAGGGGCGTTTTTCTATATGTCAGCCTTCCTAATAACTACGTAAAAAACAGATTTTCTTTAGAGCAAAATTCAGGAGAAGGATATGTGGGAGGTTTTAAATATCCTCGATTCTTATAAGTTAAAACCTTAATGGTGTTGGCAAATGGTTAAATGATGGACAGACTATGCGATGAGCTTGTGGTGTTTATCTCCTTGATTTATGATGACAAAAGAAGTCTACACATTTTTTTACACGTCCACGACGGAATCTGACTATGACACTTGGTTTTCTGCAGTTTCTATTCATACCGCTTGCCTTTGCCTGTGCTGCCTATTCCGTAGCCAAGGGGAATAACCGCAACCCGTATATCTGGTTTTGTATCGGCTTTTTTACTGGCCCAATAGCCTCGGTTATTCTGCTTATTATGAAACGGGGCCCAGGTTCGGATCACGGCTACCATTAGTCGCAAGAAATTACCATTGAGTACCATCAATAATGGCCCTTCCACCTGGAGGGGCCATTCTCATATGTCAGGGTCAGTAAAAATTTTACGTTTTGTCAAACATGAAGCATTTATACAAATGCGAGAGGATAAATAGTAAAGAGGATGACTGGTCTCAAACCTGCGTCCCTTGCTCCAAAAGTCTTTATT
>JBFFPW010000413.1:0-1780 GCA_041573815.1 Desulfuromonadales bacterium | reverse complement strand
GCGGAGCTTTAGGGTAGGCAGACCGATAATCACACCGACCAGCGCCGCCAGCAGCCCACCGACTATCATGCCAAACCATGGGCTGAGCCCAAAGGTTTGAAACAGAACTGTCGAGGTATAGGCGCCGATACCGATAAAAGCCGAATGACCCAGCGGCAACACACCGGCAAAACCGCCGACGAAATTCCATGTTGAGGTGAAATAGGCATACAGAATAATCAGAATGAAAATCTGCATCAGTGCCGGGCTGCTCACAACCAGCGGCAGAAGAAATAAGGCGCAGAGCAGCAACGCACTGACAAGCAAAATAATTGGTTTTTGGTTCAACAACTGCTTCATTATCGTTCTCTCCCGTTCCGGAGTTAAGAGTCGATTCAGGTTAAAAGTCCTGCTTCATTCCGAATAGTCCGGATGGTTTTACCAGCAAGACGAACAGAAACACTCCGTAAAGAAGTAATTCTGTCCAGGTTGACGCCATAAACTGGGCACCAACATTCTCTATGATACCGACGATAATTCCCCCGATAATGGCTCCGGGAATACTCCCCAGGCCACCCAGGACGACAATGATAAAAGCCTTGATGTCAAAAGGAACACCAACGGTCGGATAGACATAATAAAAAGGAACCAGGACGCAGGCAGCAATACCGCAACAGGCGCAACCCATTCCAAAAGCTATATTGTAAATTTTTGACTGTTTGATCCCCATCAGCGAGGCTGCTTCTCGATCGAGGCTGGTCGCCCGGATCGCCTTGCCCATTTTGGAATGTTTCAGGAACCAGTAGAGATAGATTGCACAAAATATGGTGATGCCGGCGCCGATAACCTTCGGCAGGAGGAAATACATGTCATAAAACTCAAAGATCTTGCCCGTCACCGAAGTTTTAACGACGCGGTATTCGGCACCAAAAAACAGTAGCGACAGGTTGTCGAGCACGTACCAGATGCCTGTGGTGACAATGATAACTGTGATCGGCTCACGAACATCCTTCTCCGCTTCAAAGATCGGCCTGATGATCCAGCTCTGCATGAAGTAGCCGAAGTAAAAGAGTAGCGGCACCACCAGCACAATTGCCAGATATGGGTTCAGCCCGGTGAGCTGGACAAACCAGTAAGCGGCAAACATTCCGACCATGAGGATCGAACCGTGGGCAAAGTTAATAACCTTCATCACCCCGAATATCATCGTCAGTCCCACGGCCGTCAGGCCGTAGATGGATCCCATCAACACACCGTTGATCAATGCCTCGATAATGCCTAACATTCAAACTCCTTACTACAACACGACCAACCGAAAAGTTGGGGTGGCAGCTATTCAGTTTCCACTACGAAACCATTGAAAGCGGGACGGAAGAATCTCTTCCGTCCCGCGCTGTTATGGAGCTTACTTCTTCGGTTGTGGGAAGACCGGGGTGTAGCCGGCCCGGCGAACATTCTTCGGCCAGACAGTAATCCGATCCATCTCGCCATCCTTCATGCGCGTTTGAACGATAACCAGACTGGCGTTTTTATTCTGACCTGTCTCGTCAAAATCAACACAGTCATAGGCCAGCAACCCAGCTTTGCCACCACAGACCTTGATCTCGGAAAGGGTCTTGCGCAGTGCCGCAGGATCAGTCGAACCGGCCTGCTCCAGTGCTTCCTTGATGACATACATGGCCGCATAGGCATCAACCGATTCACCATTCATGTTGCTACCGTAGAGTTCCTTGTACTTGTCATTGGTCTCTTTAAGGCCGGGACGATTAAGGTCGGTTTCCCATTCGACGATATCAAACAG
>JBFFPW010000412.1:0-1800 GCA_041573815.1 Desulfuromonadales bacterium | reverse complement strand
TTCCGGTTTGCTCTTATCGGAGATTTTTTCACAACCAGTTACAATAAAGCTGAGAATATAATGCAACAAAAGCTGTCCAGTTATTACAGATCGCTAACAAAAGCAAGAACCCTGCCCGTTAGCCAATTGAGGAAGGAACCTTATTTATGCATTCAATATATAAGGACTTTTATATATATACACAAAAGAGACGTAAAAAGTCAGCATTCAAAAGCATCCGCTATTTAGCGGCAAGTTCTCGAAATGACTCATTCTATTCAATAATGAATGAGCTCTGTATCGATCAGCTGTCTCCCCCGCCCCACTGCCGTACATACTCGAACATGACAATCGAGGCGGCATTACTGACATTGAGGCTTTCGATCTCACCATATTGGGGTATTTTCAGGGTTTGAACCTTCGGAAAGTCACTCGGGGCAAAGCTCGGACCGAATTCCTCATGACCAAAGATAAAAGCACTCTTTTGCGGCAGATCAATATCCGCCAGGCTGTTGTCGCCGTCAGCAGCCAACAGGTAGCAAGTGTACCCCCGCTCGGTCAAATCTGCATAACTTTCAGAAAAGGATTCGGTGAATTTGGCCGGAACTTTGCGAAAAGCACCCTTGGCCGGTCCGGGATCAAATACTCCGACATTAACCAGTTGTACTTCGGCGGCACCAAAGGCTTGAGCACTGCGAAAAATCTTCGGGGGATTGTAGCGCGCCTTGAGTTGATCGAGGACAATGATAAAACCGTGCGGACCCGGCGTGGCCAGGACATTGCGTTGTCGATCCTTGCGATAGCGCTTTTCAATCTGTTTGAAGGTTTGCTTGTGGGTCATTTATCTCTCCGGAATCAGGTGTTCGCAGTTTACCTTATCTCGATTCAGAGATAAACTATTCGAATGGGACTTTTATCGTGGGGCATGGCAACATTTTATGATGCAGTGATGCGCAAGGCGGAGTCGTCATCACTAGGTGCCTGGCGAGAAGAGCTACTGAAAAATATCACCGGAGAGGTTCTGGAAATCGGCGCCGGAACCGGTGTAAATCTCAATTACTACCCTGACACGGTCACCAGCTTAACCTTAAGTGAACCAGACCAGCAGATGCGCCGCCAATTGACAAAGAAATCGGCGGAGACGAAACTACCGCACCAAATAGTTGCTGCAGCTGCTGAAAAACTCCCCTTCCCCGATCAATCGTTCGATGTCGCTGTTGTCACCCTGGTCCTCTGTTCGGTCGAACACCCGGAGAGATGCCTTGACGAATTGCATCGTGTTTTGAAGCCGGGTGGGAAATTGGCAGTGATTGAACATGTCGGCGCTGCCGAACAACAAAATGTTTATAAATGGCAAAAAAGGATCGAACCATTCTGGAAGAGATGTGCCGGCAACTGCCATCTGACACGCGACACCCTGACAACGATGCAAGACAATGGCTTCAACTGCGACAATATGCAGCGTGACTCAATGCGCGGCGCAACGTTCTTTGTCGCACCAACGATTCGCGGTATTGCCGAAAAAAGCTGAATAGCTTGCCGATTTCGCCAATAAACAGTAGATTCACAAGAATACCAATCAATTTACGGGCAGCAATGACTGAAGATTCACAAAAAAGAGTGTTGATCATCGAGCAGGTTTCGGTTCTGACGGACGAAATCCAGGAGACGCTGCGCATTCTGGCGGCCGAATACGGCATTGATGTTTACACAACCCGTCAGCGAATGCTCGGTGGTGGATTGGCCCATTTCGGTAACGGCCCAGAGGAGAAGGTCAATGAGATTGCTTTTCTGCTTGAAAATGCCAATGTAAAAACCTGG
>JBFFPW010000411.1:0-1808 GCA_041573815.1 Desulfuromonadales bacterium | reverse complement strand
GAAAATAAAAATGTCGGCTGGCGGAATTCCTGTTAACGCGTACCTTTATTGAAAGATCCTTTCGGTGTGACCGAAGTATGACTCAATTACATGCTATTGGAATTCCAGATCGAAGGAAGGTGATTGTCGTAAATTTCTTTGAAAAAGGCATAAAATCATTTGCCGTATTAAAAACTTTACTGAAATCAATGCGGTTTGACTTGAATATCATCCGTACTCATTCCTTCACAGAATTCAACCACTTCATCTTTTTTAATATCTCTCGCTGCGATACCGATAGCCTCTTCACCAAAACGCCATTTATCGATAAAGAGCTTACCATTCGGCAAAATCTTCAAACAGACGAGGTCTTCCAACTTGAGATCACAGGCAACTTGCAGAGCAACAGTTCTGTTATTTGCCGGGCCACCTGATCCCTTTACCAAAATATCATCACTGCTATATCCGGGTGAATATTCGACAAAAACATCTTCGGCAATGGGCCTTGCAGCGATACCAATCGCCTCACAACCGAAACGCCAACGCAAAATAACGGGAGAGCCATCCGGCCCAGTGGCCAGGCTCACAAGATCACCTTCATTTATCGATTCTGAAGCCCTTACCCGCATCTCAATTTCTCCCGTCAGAAATCCAAAACAACTTGTTTGAAAAAAAGCTGTAAAAACGAGCAGTTCGTATGAATATATCCTCAGTTAAAAGAAACTGCAAGCCAAGTCAACATTGCCCACACCATTCAAGGTCATTTCAGCATGAAATGCACTTATATTCTGACCGTCAAACCGACTACAAAAAAGTACAAAATTGAGTCATTTACTGCTGTATAAAAATGCCCTTATTTTTCTTGACAAACTCTAATGGTAATTTTATTATTCACGCCGTCTTAGTAAAATAATTTAACCATTACCAGGAGGAAGAGAAGATGAAGAAGTTGATCGTTGCTGTTATGATCGTTGCATTTGCTGCTACCGCTGCCTTTGCTGCCGACGTCGTTACTTACGAAAACAAGAAGGGTAACGTTACCTTCAATCACAAGGCCCACGGCGAAAAGCTCGGCTGCAAATCTTGCCACGAAGGTGCACCGGCCAAGATTGCAATCGACAAGGACACTGCTCACAAGGCTCTCTGTAAAGATTGCCACAAGAAGCAGAGTGGCCCGACCAAGTGTAACGACTGCCACAAGAAGTAATTCTGATTTCAACGAAAAAGGCTCCGCATTTGCGGGGCCTTTTTTTTGCCTGAAATATGGCAAAACTGTTATTCTGTGCGGGTTATATCAAACAAACTCTTAAAACCCGATTTCTGAGGAGAGCCTCATGCAACATTTTGCTCTAACAATCATCGGTCGCGATCGCCCCGGCATTGTTTCCCAAGTCACAGAGATACTATATGACCTGGGATGCAACATCGCCGATTCAAGCTGTTCGATTCTCGGTGGCCAGTTCGCCATGATCCTGATTCTGGCTCACCCTGACTACACGGATCGGGAAAGTTTTGGCGATGCTTTTGCCCCACTGGAAGATGCGGAACTTTCTGTTTTCCTCCGCACCCTTAAGCCAGGTGGCGAGACCCACCCGGATATCGACGGTGAAATCTGCATGATCTCGGTTTACGGTTCGGATAAACCCGGCATCGTCTTCAGGGTTTCCAAGGAATTAGGTGAGCGCAACATTAACATCACCGATCTGAACACCAAGCTCATCGGCACCGAGGACCGCCCGGTCTATGTCATGATGCTGGAAGCCGTATTACCCGAAGGGATGACATCTGAGGATGTCGAAGCGAGTATGGACAGTCTCAAACAACAATTG
>JBFFPW010000410.1:0-1812 GCA_041573815.1 Desulfuromonadales bacterium | reverse complement strand
CCCTGAGTGCCGACCGGATCAATAGTAACTTCAGCAAGTAACGATTCACCACGAGTTATGGCCAGACTCCCCATTCGGGTAGCGGTAGAAACCGTTAACAACAGTTCATTCACTCTTATTGCCCTCCGAAGAAAATCCGGACGATATCGTTATAAAAGGCAAGAACCATCAACATCAGCAGCAGTAACAGACCGATCTGCTGAGCGATTTCACGCACTTGAATCGACAACGGTCGCCGTAAAACCAACTCAACCATGTTAAACATGAAATGGCCACCATCAAGAATCGGAATCGGCAACAGATTCAAAATACCGAGTTGAATGCTTAAGAAAGCTAATACCGTCAAAATACTGGAGATATCTGTCTGGGCAGCCTGACCGGCAATCTGCACAACCATGATAGGCCCACCGATATTCTTGGTCGACACATGTCCGGAAAACAGCTTCTGAATAAAAACCAGGGTCAACTCTATAAGTTCCATGGTCCTGTTGGCCCCATAGCGGAACGCCTCGACCGGACCAAACCTCTTGAAGACAACCGGCTGCTCCGGTGCGATACCGATAAGATATTCACCCTCGGCATCTTGTCTTGTCGGGACAATCTTCAGTGACTCTATCTGCCCTTCCCGTTTGACCTTAAACAATATCTCACGGCCGTCACTCTTCTGAATCAGGGTCTTAAGGTCGTACCAGCTCCGTATCGGGTCATCGTTGATAGCGATAATTTCATCACCGGCAAGCATCCCGGCGATCTTGGCCGGCATACCGGCCGAAACAGCCCCAACAAGAGCGGGTTGTAACGGATACAACCCGAGCGATTGCAATCCTTCGAGGCCACCATTCTCGGGGTCCATATCCAGAATGACTGTTTTTCCGTCCCGGGCAACAGAAAACTGAAGCGGGCTTCCAGCATGAGATATTAAGGCTTTGTTGGCACCAGTCCAGTCTTCGACGGGGTCTTCACCGATAGAGACAATGCAATCACCCGAGACAAATCCGGATTTGTCGCCATCCGAGTCGGCAAGCACATAACCGACACATGCCTCCTGATCGATATAGGCCGGCAGGTTTACACCCACCATATAGGCAATCGGCAAGATCAGAAAAGGCAGCAGGAGATTCATGATTGGCCCGGCAACGATAATTGCCGTTCTGCGGCCAACTGACTTATGCGCAAAAGACCGGGACTTCTCTTCCTCGGTTAATGGCGCATCCTCGCCCTCATCGCCACTCCCTTCGCCGAGCATCTGCACATACCCGCCGAGCGGGACTGCACAAATTAAATACTGAGTCTCCCCCCAGGTTTTTGAAACGAGTTTCGGGCCGAACCCGAGCGAGAATTTAAGAACCTTAACCCCGTTGGCTTTGGCAACAAGAAAATGGCCGAGTTCGTGAATAAACACAAGAACGCCAAGCATGATAATTCCAGCAATAACTGTTAACAATTAGACCTCCGTCAGGAGCAGCAAATAAGGCTGCTTGATGTTTCTTCACGGGCCCAGCGATCGACCAGCAGGACTTCTTCAATACTGTTCAGATTCACAACCTGATGTTTTTCCAGGGTCGCCCGGATCAAAACAGGAATGTCAGTAAAACCGATACGGCGCTCAAGAAAAGCACCAACAGCAATTTCGTTGGCCGCATTCAAAACCGCCGGCGCCGAGCCGCCTTCGGCCAAAGCCTGATAAGCCAGATCCAGACAGGGAAACTGTTTTAAATCAGGTGGCTGAAAGGTCAATTTTCCGAGGTGACATAAGTCGAGGGGCGGCAGATCAAGAGTCAGCCGTTCCGGGTAAGAAAGAGCATAAGCAAT
>JBFFPW010000409.1:0-1820 GCA_041573815.1 Desulfuromonadales bacterium | reverse complement strand
TGAATTCCGAGAGCGCAAGGGCCTGCCAGATATTATGCCTGATACCTTTGTTGGCGGTACCAATTTCGACCACAGCCTGCACATGGAAAGTTTTGACTTTGTCTGCCGTGACTGCCACTTCGGCATCGTGCATAACCCGGCGACCAAAACTGACCGGATGAACTTCTGCATTGCCTGCCACACTGAAAACAGTGACTCCGACGCGCCACAAATGGCCGACTGCGACGCCTGCCACCAGGCACAGTTCTCGATGAACAAGGGTACTGGCGCCAACGGCATCGAAGGCGAAAGCAGCCTGATGTTCAGCGCCGAGATTGGCTGTGAAGATTGCCATACCGCTGTCGCCAAGGGCGTGTTCCGCTCGACCTCTGAAACATGTGCCGATTGTCATGATGCTGACTATATCGGTGTTTTCGAAGAGTGGGGCAACGACACCAAGGCTAAAATTGCCACGCTTCGTGAACTTCGCGTTACCGTTGAAGAAGCGCTTGTCGATGCTGAAAAGACCAAGCGCGACACCGCTGAGCTCTGGAGTCGCTACGAGAAAGCACTTTTCAATCTGCAATTCGTTGAAGATGACGGGACCAACGGTGTTCACAACAACGACTATGCCTTGGCAATTCTCGATACAGTCACAACTGATTTCAAAGGAATTTTGACCGAACTCGACAGCAAATGGTAGTTTGCATACCATTACATTAGCCGCATTCCAAAAAGGGGCGCCATTCGGCGCCCCTTTTCATGTTTTTTTTGCAATAATCAATCTATAGTCACTTTACATAAAACTACTGCATTGGTAGATATTGACCCGGCATAATGATGTTAGTTTCTTAAATGGCCGTAAAATGGAAAAGTCTACATGATGGTTTTTGCCCGGTTGTTTTTGTTCTTTCTTGAATGGTTATGTATAAATCCACGCCTCGCAGAAAATTCTGTACCATCATAAAATATAGATCGGAGCTGGACGGACAATAACGATAAACTTGGCGCCCCCTTCGGGGGAATTTACTGACGAAACTCTCAGAGCATACGATCCTATCTATGCTTCTTTTTCTCTCGATTCCACTGCCGATTCAATACTTGCACAAATACCACCGCCAGACCAAAACTGAAGAGTGCGATAATCAATGGTAACCCTTTCATGCTCATAATGTCAGACAGAAACACCTTGCAAGCGCCAGCCAGCAACAACAGAATGCCGATTGTCCGCAACTCTTGATTCTTCTTTCTGACGCTTAAGTACATCATGAGCACCGAAGATAATATAATAACAACGGACTGCCCACTGGAGAAAGCCTCAGAACTTCTAACTCCGACCAGGGCGAGCGCCTGGAAAATACCGACCCGGACGGTAAAGAAGCAGCTGAACAGAGCCGCTAATAGAACAAACGATGCTCCCCGGTCTTTCTTGTCAAAGTTTTTGAAGACCTGCATCTCAGGCAACGGTGGATTTTCCCGGCACCAGTAGTAATGCCAGAGGCCAATGGCTGCCATCAATGTCGAAGCTGTCGCGCCGACAATTGATGGCTTGCTCATCTCTGTAGCACTGAGAGCCGCGATCAAGGTCCCAGCTGCATATATCTGCATGAAATAGGAAACATAGCGGACACCGCCGCTTTTCCAACGCTGAGCCAGCAAGGCACCACCGAAGGCGATCACTGCGATAATTGTTGATGAAACCAGTGCATTACCGATGCCCATCGGCAGGGTCAGGGCCAGAAGCAGACAGCCGGCCAGACCGATTGGTGCTGCACCCTCAGATGCCGGACCTTCCTGCTTACCGAGAAACCAGGCTAAACCAAGATGACCGCCTTCAAAAG
>JBFFPW010000408.1:0-1822 GCA_041573815.1 Desulfuromonadales bacterium | reverse complement strand
GGCACGAGGAGACGAGCATCATCAACGAAAGCCGACCAAAGGCATCTTCAATCTCCTGACCGGCAAAAGATCCGGACAAGACCAGAACCCTGGTGTCATCCGGTAAATGAGTTTTTGTTGCGAAGTTCTCTTCTTTCATTTTATTTATCCAATATTTCAAGCAGCTGACTACTTGAGCAGCATAATATATTGATAAATTTTATGTTTTTAGCGATGGCTTCTTTTTCTTTGTGCCTGTTGAAAGAGTTGCCGACTAAATATACGGGGATCGTTACTTTATACTTTTCCAGAGCAGTCAATCGTTCTATGAGCATTGAATGATAGTCATTTCCTGACATCACGATACTATGGACTACCTCCGGAATGACTTTGACCAAATTGATTGCTTCGTAGATATCATCAACAACACGTGCGACATAACCACCCAACCTCAAGGTCGTAACCAGAGATCGTTCCTGCCAATCGTTGTAACCGATCAGTAATACAGTTTTTTTATTTGGTAGGACCATCCATCCACCGAAGTTCAAAAAAGTAAGAGATAGTTGAGCAAGCCTCGTACCAACAACAAATAAAACAGCCAAGCTATTGGAATATATAGACTTTATTCAAAACAAAAAAACCTTTGCCATGCATTCCTGCATAACAAAGGTTCTAGTGTCATTTAACCTGCGGCGTAACCTGTTGATTTTACATTCTTAATTCAGTTAATAAGAAAAGTTATACCGCTCATAACCAGAAGGATCAATCGTCTGGACCCTGCATATTTTTCAAACGTTTACTGAGTGCAGGTTGTGATATTCCGAGGATCTTTGCCGCGGCAGTGCGATTGCCACACGTTTTTTTGAGAGCAGCGAGAACCAGGTCATGGATTGCCTGCTTGATGGTCGGCAACTCGCTATTGATCAGAAATGCACCCTTTTCGGGTTTTTCTATCTTTGCATTATTGGAGGGTGAACGATTTAAATGATTAAAACTATCCATATTCAATGGCCCAGAGGTCTGACGTGCAACACCATCAAAAGCTATCCCGCGTAATTCCCGGATGTTTCCGGGGAAGGCTTGCGAACAGAAGAAGTTCAAAACATCAACACTGATCTCAGGTATTTCCTTGCCCATCGTGGAAGCTGCCTCTTCGACGAAATGCTCGAGCAGGAGCGGGATGTCTTCAGGGCGCTCACGCAACGGTGGTATCGTTACCATGTGGGTCTGCAGACGGTAATAAAGATCGCGCCGGAACGTCCCGGCTTCCATTTTTTCTGCAAGGTTGTGGTTGGTCGCAAAGACCAGACGGGCATGAGCTTTTTTTGGTTGATCACTCCCCAGCGGGTAATATTCACCTTCCTGGATAAAGCGTAGCAGCTTGACCTGTGAAACGGGCTCCAGATCACCTATTTCGTCAAGGAAGAGCACGCCACCGGAAGCTTTTTCAACCAGCCCGGCTCTGGCCTTGTCCGCCCCGGTGAAGGCCCCCTTGACATGACCGAATAATGAATCGCTGAAGGCGTTGTCATCGAGCCCGGCGACATTCACAGCGACCCACGGTTTAGCAGAAGCAGAGACCGAGTGAACGGCCTTGGCCAGTAGTTCCTTGCCCGTTCCACTCTCTCCAGTGACAAGAACCGGTTCGGTGCTATCAGCGATGGCTTCAATATACCTGAAGAGGGCTTGCATCAAAGGGCTACGGGTTATGATTCCGGCAAACAGTTTATCACTCGGTGGAGTTGTCCCCAAGACGATGGACGAGCTGGTGCAGCTCGCGGGAATCGGTCGGAAGACCGCCAACGTGATCCTCGGTTCGGCCTTTGGGCTGAACGAGGGGATC
>JBFFPW010000407.1:0-1826 GCA_041573815.1 Desulfuromonadales bacterium | reverse complement strand
CGCGAAACAGGCCATATCCGCCTGCAACCGGAGAATCGACATATGGAACCGATCATCGTCAAACCGGACGATGGCAACATTCAAGTTATTGGCAAACTGGTTGGTCTGTTCCGACAATTTTGAAAGAACATTTCGCGACGAAGACACGAAGAGAGTCAAGATCGATATTAACGGAGAGGCGCAGAGGTGGAGAGTGCATAAAAAACACCAACCCAAGATCTTCTCTGCGTCTCCGCGTCTCTGCGTTAAAAGCAGATTTTGCTCTTCTTGGTGCCTTGGTGTCTCGCCTAAAGGCGCCTACTTTTGGTGGTGGCCCGTATTAAGGTTTTAAAGGTTTCAACATGAACAGTATCAACGCACCGATCCGGGTGGGGGCCGTCTTCGGCCCCGGCACCCAGATCAAGCCGGTCTGGTTTGACTGGCAACAAAAAAAACACTCCATTCAGGAGATCACCTACCGCTGGCAAGAACGCGATGGTGATGTCACAACGCTGCACTTTGCCGTCAGCGATGGCGCTGACCTGTTTGAACTGGCTTACAACACCGGCAACCAGCTCTGGTTGCTCGCTTCGCTGGAGGTTGGCAACGGATGAGTCACCGCATTATTCTGCATTGTGACATGAACGCCTTCTTTGCCGCGGTCGAGCAGCAGTCGAAACCGGCTCTGCGCGGCAAGCCGATCGGCATTATCGGCTCCGGTGCCCGGACCATCATCACCACCTGTTCCTACGAAGCCCGCGCCTTCGGGGTCAAGACCGGTATGACCATCTACGAAGCGAGGCAGCGTTGTCCGCATATCGAACTGGTGGTCGGCAACAACCGCAAGTACACCGACACCTCGACCGGCATCGTCAACATCTTCCGTGACTACACACCACTGGTCGAGGTTTTCTCCATCGACGAATCCTTCCTCGATTTGACCGGCAGTATGAAGATCTTCGGTTCGGTCGAACGGATCGCCATGCAGATCAAAGCCCGCATTCTTCATCGCTACGGCATCACCTGCTCGGTCGGCATCGCCCCGAACAAACTGCTGGCCAAGCTCGCCTCGGAAATGCAGAAGCCGGACGGCCTCACCTTCATTCACCCGGATAAAATTGCTGAGGTTCTTGAGGATATGCCGGTCGGTGAACTTTGCGGTATCGGTCGACAGATGCAGAAACGGCTGCTCACCTTCGGCATCACCACCTGCGGCGAACTGGGCCGTTTCTCCCGCCGCACCCTGAAAAAACGTTTCGGGATTGTCGGTGAAAAGATGCACGACATGGGGCGTGGCATCGACGACTCGCCGGTTGTTCCCTCTTCGGAAAAAGAAGAAGTCAAATCGGTCGGTCACAGCATGACCCTGCCGAAGGATATCGACACCCGCGAGGAGATTTGCCATTACCTGCTGCGGCTCTCAGAGATGGTTGGCCGCCGGGCCCGCCGCTATGGAGTCACCGGCCGGACCATCACCCTGACGGTGAGGGATAACGACTTTGAAACCCAGAGCATCCGCGAAACCGGACAGGGTTACAGCAACCGCAGCGATGAGATCTACCAGGCGGTTTTGGCTATTCTCAATCGTTTCCCGCTCGACAAACCGATCCGCCTGCTCGGCGTCCGTCTGAGCGGCCTGCGTCATCACGTCAAGCAATACACCCTCTTTCCGGATGAACATCGCAAGGAGATGATCTCTGAGGCGATGGACGAGGTCAACGATCGCTACGGCAACTTCGCTGTTTCTTATGGCAGTGTGCTGAAAAGTGAACGGGGGGCACGGGTCATTTCACCCGCCTGGCGACCGGAGGGGATCCGGTACGTGAATGTGGAGTGAAGTTCCCGTT
>JBFFPW010000406.1:0-1827 GCA_041573815.1 Desulfuromonadales bacterium | reverse complement strand
TTCCAGGTTAGGCGTCAATATCGCGACCAGGTAAGGTTTGCGATCTCCATAAACAAAGGCTTGAGAAATATACTTGTCCATCCTGAGTCGATTCTCGAGCGGTTGTGGTGCGATATTCTTGCCCCCGGAAGTGACGATGATCTCTTTTTTCCTGTCGATGATATAAACGTAGCCATCCTCATCGATCTCGGCGATATCCCCGGTATAGAACCAACCATCCTTGATCGCTTTTTCTGTCTCTTCCGGGGCATTGTAATAGCCGAGCATCACCTGCGGGCCCTTGATCAGCAGCTCTTTATCGTCGGCAAGTTTGACCTCGGTGCCCGGCAACGGCGTACCCACCGAACCGTAGCGAACTTTCCAGGGACTGTTCAGAGTCACGGCAGGGCTGGTCTCGGTAAGACCGTAACCCTCAAAAGTCGGAATGCCGATCACCCACATAAACTCGTTGATGACCTTATCGAGCGGCGCACCACCAGAGATAAAATATTTAAGGCGGCCACCGAAACGTTTGCGGATCTTGCTGAACACCAGCCAGTCGAAGAAGCGGTACTTTAGGCCGAGTAGACCGAGTGGCTTCGGGTTTATATAGCGACGCCAAACAAACTGCCGACCCGTTTCTATTGCCATGTGGAAAATTGCCCGCCGAAGCGGCTGCATCTGGTGGACGTCTTCGTAAATCCGCATGTGAATTTTTTCAAAATGCCGCGGCACACTGACCATAACCGTCGGCCCGACCTCCTGCATGTTCTCGACGACTTTTTCAACACACTCACAGAAAGCCACATGGCAGCCGGTCATTAACGGCGCGTAGTAACCAGCCGTACGTTCAAGGATATGACTCAGCGGCAGGAAGCTTAAGAAGGTCTCATTCATGCCGAAAGCTTCAAGTTTTTCCAACCCGTAATGGGCGTCAAAGATTACGTTGGCATGGGTCAGCATGACGCCTTTGGGAACTCCAGTCGTTCCAGAGGTGTAAATGACAGTGAGAAGATCCGTCGATTGAACGGCATCGATCAGCAACTCAATTTCACGGCACTCTTGCTCAGTGACCGGATAGGAGATTTCAGATAACTGGTAGAGTGTGTAAACTGGCAGGTCGTGGCTACCGAGGAAGCGCTCAAAGGAGATGACCTGCTCAAGCCCTGGGAGTTGTTCACGAACGGAAAGCAGCTTTTCATACTGCAGGCGATTCGAAACAAAAACTATTTTTGCGCCACAATGATTGATGACATAGGCCGCTTGCTCAGCGGTATTGGTGGCATAAATAGGGACCGTAATTCCCTGGGCACATTGGATGGCAAAATCAGCGATCGCCCACCCGGCGCGATTTTCAGAAAAAATCGCGACCTTGTCGCCCTGTTCCATCCCGGCCTTACGCAGACCACGAGCAGCCATAAGCACTCTTTCGTAAAACTGGCCATAGCTTAAAGACTGGTATTCGCCTGCTTTCTTATAACTGATGGCGGTCCGGTCAACATACCGTTTGGCATTCAGCTTGAGCATTTCCGGAATCGACCGGTACGGCAATTCATACATAAAAGGAGACTCCTATGCGCAGATTAGTCCTTGATATATAGATCACCTTTACGTTCACGTCAACCACTATTTAGAACAGTATTTTATTTTAATTGATTGCTCTGGTTTTCAGTATATCAACTGGGAGGGGTCGGGCAAGAGGACCGAGCGACAAAACCACGTCAGGAGCTGAGTCTTCGGCGCTCAATCTGGGGCGTTCCAGCTATTCCAACGCTGCAGGAGAGAGCACTCCTGCGACAGTGCAAGGGTAGCGAGATAATTGTGGCCAACGGGAAAGCTTCTCAGCCA
>JBFFPW010000405.1:0-1844 GCA_041573815.1 Desulfuromonadales bacterium | reverse complement strand
GCCAGTGGAATCAATTGGAACCGATAAAAACAAAAAAATGGCACAATCGGCAAGGTGGAGCATCAACTGCGGCGGCAATTGATATTGCCTCTGGCCTCGATATTTCCCCGGTGGTTGCCCGTCTGGTCTGTTCGCGTGGTCATGATAGCGCCGAATCAGCTGACCTGTTTGTCAATAGTCGCCTCTCCGCTCTGCCGGACCCTTTCTCCCTGAAGGGGATGACGGCGGCGGTTAGTCGCCTTGTTGCTGCTATCGAGTCGGGTGAGAAGATTCTGATTCATGGTGATTATGATGTTGATGGCATCAGCGCCACGTCTTTGCTTGTCGAGTTTCTGAGCGAGGTCGGTGGCCAGGTCGGTTACCATATCCCCCTGCGATTAAAGGACGGTTATGGCTTGTCTGTCGATGCCTTCGATAAGGCCGCGGCGCAAGATGTCAGTCTTGTCGTTTCAGTCGATTGTGGGGTCACCGCCATTGAGGAAGCTCAAGTCGCCAAAGAATATGGCATCGACCTGATCATAACTGACCACCACCAACCCCCAGAACTTTTGCCAGAGGCTCTGGCGATTATTAATCCACATCAGGAAGATTGTGGTTTTCCGGATAAGAATCTCGCTGGCGTCGGTGTTGCCTTCTTTCTTGCTGTTGGTCTGCGCAAAACTCTTCGTGAGAAGGGTTTCTTTAATGATGATCGACCAGAACCGGATCTCAGGCACTTGCTCGACCTTGTTGCCCTTGGAACTGTTGCCGATGTCGTGCCGCTCGTTGGTGTTAATCGGCTTTTGACCAAGGTCGGTTTGCAGGTTTTGAATGCCGGTACCCGGATTGGCTCCAGGGCTTTACAGCAGGTTGCCGGAGTCAAGGAAGTTGATGCTGGGGCTGTTGGTTTCAAACTCGGACCGCGCCTGAATGCCGCCGGACGCATTGAAGATGCAGCGTTAGGGGTTAAGTTATTGCTGACAGTCGATCAAAATGAGGCTGCAGAGATTGCCGGGACGCTTGATAGTTTTAATCGCGATCGACAAAATATAGAAGCCAGTACACTCCTTAAAGCTGAAGAAGCTGTTGCCGGACTTAGCGATGATCAACGGACGATCGTCCTGGCCGATGCGGACTGGCATCCGGGGGTGATTGGCATTGTCGCCAGTCGCCTGGTTGAACGTTATTATCGTCCGACGTTGCTATTGGCCATTGAAAATGAACAGGCCAAGGGTTCAGGCCGTTCAACCAAAGAGGTTCATCTCTATCACGCTCTACAGTCTTGTTCTGGTGTGCTGGAAGGTTTTGGTGGCCATGCGGCGGCGGCCGGTCTTACAGTCGATGTCGCGTCGATTGATCAATTTGCTGCACAATTTGAAGCTGCAGTGGCCAGTCAGCAACCAGAACGGGCTTTACCCTGCCTTGAGTTTGATGGCGAGGTTTTACTTGAGGAATTAACGAGCAAAAGTCTAAAAGAATTGCAGTTTTTAGCCCCTTACGGCATGGGCAACCCGGCACCACATTTTGTTGCCAGGAATATTTCGGTTCTCGGGTTGAAAATTGTTAAGGAAAAACATCTGAAATTTTCAGCGCGACAGGATGGTTTTTCACTCCCCTGTATTGCTTTTGGTATGGTTGAGAGGCAGGATGAACTGAACGGGGAGGTCGATCTTCTGTTTGTCCCGGAATTGAATCAATGGAATGGCAGGACAGAGGTTCAGTTGCGGATCAGGGATTTCAGGAAATCAGAATTGTAAACTCGAGTTCAACACGGATAATTTACACAAGATAACAATTTGCAGGTTGCAATAGAACACCGGGGTCAGGCACTCATCCAATAAAGTGCCTGACCCTGTTTTGTTTTG
>JBFFPW010000404.1:0-1853 GCA_041573815.1 Desulfuromonadales bacterium | reverse complement strand
GTCTGAGGCTGGTTTTGTTCTCCAGTTCTTTTTCCCTGGCTTCCAGGGTTTCGACATACCTTCGGCGTTCGGTGATATCGCGGGCGATTCCCATAAAGCCGATCGGATTGGCATTCAGATCTTTTTTCAAGGTAACCGATACTTCGATGATGCGTCTGGAACCGTCTTTTGTTGTCAGTTCCCAGTCAAACGCCTTGGTTGCCATACCGGTTTGATAGACCTTGTTAAAAATTTTATAAACCTGCCGGGCGGTATATTCGTCCATGATTTTGCGGTTATTCATTCCCATTAATTCATCGCGGGCATAGCCGGTAATTTTGGCCATGGCGTTGTTGAAAAACGTGAAATTTCCGGCCAGGTCCACCTCGTAATAACCGTCTTCGATATTATCAATGATCGCCTGGACTTTTTCTTCAACTTCGGCAAGGGTCACTTCATCGACCATTGACTCTAGCGTGTCCAGCTTCCATTCGCCCGCCAGTTTCTGCCAGACCTTGATCCGTGCAGCCATCGGGTACTCAGCTGAATCGATCCCGATTAGCCTTACTCCGCGCAGGATAAATGGAAAAACATTGACCGGTAGATCGGGAGATCCCACCAGGCCGCAGCAAGTCACGCTGCCACGCGGCTTGGTGGCCTTGATCGCAGCGGCTAAGGTGTCGCCACCGACGCAGTCAACAACTCCGGCCCATTTCGGCTTCATCATCGGTCGTTCCGCGCCTTCGGTGACCGCCGAACGTTCAATCACCTCGGTTGCACCAATCTTCTTGAGGTAACCGCTTTCGGTCAGCTTCCCCGTTGCGGCAGTGACCTGATAACCAGCCTTGGCCAGTATCGCTACCGCCAAGCTGCCAACTCCGCCGGTCGCGCCGGTGACCAGGATTGAACCATCCTCGGGCTTGACCCCACTTTCAACCAGTTCATGCACCGACATGGCGGCGGTCAAACCGGCAGTGCCGAGCATCATGCTCTCTTTCAAACTTAAACCTGTTGGCAGCTTCAGGGCCCATTTGCTCGGGACACGAATCATTTGACCAAAGCCACCATCGGTCTCCATTCCTAGATCGTAACTGGTGACGATAACTTGCTCGCCTGGAGAAAAACTGCCGTCGCTACACTCGATCACCTCACCGGCAGCATCAATGCCAGGTGTATGAGGGAAGTTACGGGTTACACCGGGATTTCCAACCGCAGAAAGTGCGTCTTTGAAATTCAACGATGAATAGTGAACTTTAACGACAAGTTCTCCTTCCGGCAGGTCCGAAATCTTACGGGTCACGATGCTGCGGGTAAAAACCTTCTTCTCCGGCTGCTCAACCAGAAGAGCTTTGAATTCTTGCGACATGATGATTCTCCTTTTTATGTGAACAGATTTGGCTTTGTTTTGGGGTTGCATAAAAATCATCAAAATTTAGAAACGCAAGAACCCCGCTGTTGTTACTGGCAGCCGTTCTCTACTTATGATGACCGTGTAACAGTAGCAGTGTTTAGCTATTTGTCAAACAAATATTTAAATACTTCCTATGCTTTTAGAAATGAGTTATCCTGCACTCATTGCAATAAGGAACCGAATCACGTGTATCCGGAGTGAGCAGGGAGAGTCAGGGGAAATGGCGATTAATTTTCAACCACTTGTGGCAGAAAGCCTTGCCAAGCAGATAGCCGAAAACATCCGCAACTCTATTTTGGATGGAAGTCTCAAGGTTGACGACCAGCTTCCGACCGAAGCGGTTCTGGCCGGGAAGTTCAACGTGTCTCGTCCGACTATTCGAGAAGCCTTGAAGCGACTTGCAGCTCAAAATCTGATTCGCAGCCGTCGTGGCCCGACTGGTGGCACTTTTGTCAACCGACCC
>JBFFPW010000403.1:0-1855 GCA_041573815.1 Desulfuromonadales bacterium | reverse complement strand
GCTGCTCCGGGCGGTCTTCAAACCCCGGCAATTTCTGACAAACTTTTCCCTCTGGCCCCAGAAGTGCGGTGACCTGTTCGTATTCAACGGTTGTGTTCTGGACCGGCTTAAAGGCTTCGACGACCCGGTAGAGTTTTTTGACCTGGTTATTGACAATATAGAAACCAACCCCTTCAGAGCCAAGATTTCCAGCAATGGCAAGGTCAGGTTCAGAGGGCTCAAGTTGCCCACTAGGATGATTATGAATGATGACATCTCCGGGACGGCAGGCCTGGAGGATGGCGGGGACCGCTTCGCGGTTGCCGCGGGCAAGGATTTCCAGCTCAACGACAACTTGCTCCGCATCGGTATGGCCGAGGCAGAAGACTTCGTTGCCGCCAGATTCCAGAATTTCCTGACGCAGCTTTACTTGAGATTCTTTGGAGAGAAATTTATCCATGATGGAGAGGCATTATAGTGATGCCGGACCATTCTGGAAAGCCTTTCTGGAAGAAAGACACTGGCAGCCTTTCGGGCGATCAGTAAACTGACGGCTAAGCCGCTGGTTTGACATCTGTTTCAGCTCTTTTTCGGCCAATAGCGACGGCGATGACTCTCAAACGGCTGAGCTCTGGTTGCAAACGACCCGCGTTACGCTTCAGACCTGAGCGTCCGACAGGCTGCCAAAGGATCGGTTATACGTCGACAAAGTAGTTTTCGCAGGCATGATCAATGGTGTCGCGATGCAACTCTGGTGTCTCATCGAAAAAGCGGGCGAGGTCAATGACGTGGTCAATCAAGTCCCGGGGATGACAGGCGTTGAACGCTATATTGTGTCGCCGATACCAGTGCTCAACCAGGTATTCGTAAATATCGTGTCGGAAAGTAATCGCATTCATGCGGCAGACCCGTTCGAAAATCTCCCTGAATTCGGCCTCTGTGGGGTGCTCTATCTTGATCTTGTAGCGGATGCGGCGGAGAAAGGCTTCGTCAACGAGACTTTTCGGGTCCAGGTTGGTGGCAAAAATGACCAGCTGATCGAAAGGAATCTCGAATTTCATGCCGGTGTGCATCGACATGAAGTCGATCTGCCGATCCAGATTGATAATCCACCTATTGAGAAGACTTTGCGGATCCATCTGCTGGCGACCGAAGTCATCGAGGACAAAAAGCCCGTTGTTGGCTTTCATCTGCAGGGGGGCTTCATAGAACTTGGCAATACTGTTGAACTCCAGATCAAGCATTTTTAAAGTCAATTCACCGCCGGTCATAACGATAGGACGTTGTATTCTCACCCAACGTTGATCAACCGTGTTGGTCAACACATCATCATCCGGCATGTCTTCGACAGGGGTATGGTTGACCGGGTCAAAAATTGTGATGATCTGTCCACCCACATAAAGTGCGTGCGGGACAAAAACGGTTCCCGGCAGAACCTGGCCGATGGTTTCAGCAATGGTTGTTTTGCCGTTGCCGGGAGGGCCGTAGATAAACATCGGCGCGCCGGAGCTGATGGCTGGCCCCAGCCGCCTGATCATGTGCTCGCTGATAACAATCTGGGAAAAAGTCGCATGTACCACGTCGTCATTGACGGAGATGTTGCGTATCGACTGGTTCTCGACCATCTCTTTGTAGTCTTCAAGAACAACCGGTGCCGGCCCGGCATAACGACATATGTCCATCAGTTCGCCGCCATATCTTTTGCCGGTCTCGGTCGCTATGAAACTGAAAGAAGATTTGACGAACTGGGTTGCACCTCGGACCTCGACCCGTTTTTCGCGGCGCAAGAGTTCAATCGCTTCGTCGAGGATGACGGTTGGCAGCCCGATGCGCTGGGAAAGGTCCCCCAGGCTAAATTCACCCATAGACATGATAT
>JBFFPW010000402.1:0-1856 GCA_041573815.1 Desulfuromonadales bacterium | reverse complement strand
TCATGCCGCAACGCCCAAGAGGGGAGATCTGTTTCCATCGACCAAACTTTTTAGAGTTCTTATTCGCCGAAATTTAATAAAAGTAAGGTTTTAGATGCCACCCGAACTTTTGCTTGGGAGATTCTTTGTTAGACTTATGAATAGATAAGTCGCTTACGGGAGGGAATATGCTCGAAAGCATAAAGCAAGTTCTTGATCGGAAGGGGCACGACGTCTTGTGTATTGAGCCGGACATCAGTCTTTATGAAGCCCTGAGGTTGATGGCGGACAAGAATGTCGGAGCCCTGGTCGTTATGGAAGAAGGCCAGGTGGTCGGCATGTTCAGCGAGCGTGATTACGCTCGTGAGCTGGAGTTTTGTAGTCATTCATGCCTGAAGATCAAAGTGCGCGATGTGATGTCGAAGGAGATTTACTTTGCTCGGCCGGAAACCTCCATCGACGAAGCCATGGCGATTGTTACCGAGACCCGCTGCCGTCATCTACCGGTTATGAGCGACGGAGAAATGATCGGCCTGGTGTCGATTGGTGACCTGGTCAAAGCGACAATTGACAAGAAGGATTTTGTTATTTCGCAGCTGACAAAGTACATCAAGGGCGTGCCTTGAGCAGTGGTCAACCAAGCGTGAACGCGGTGCAAGCATTTACTGCATAGAGCCTTTTCTGAGGGGCTGAGCTATCAGGACCTGGCAACCTTCCAAGTACCGGAACCTATTAGCAGAGACATAGATTCAGACAATCAGTCCAGAGCCAGGGAGCAAGCGTCACGTCATGATAAAATTCCCGATTAGATGCTGGTGGGGTACCGATGATCCAGATTAAAAAAGGCCTCGATCTGCCGATTAGCGGTATCCCGGACATGCGCATCGTTGATGGCCAGCCGGTATCCTGCGTGGCCCTGGTCGGTAGTGACTATCAGGACATGAAACCGACCCTGCTGGTTGCAGAAGGGGATTCGGTAGCGCTTGGCCAACCAGTCTTCAAGGACAAGAAAAACCCGGAAGTCTTTTATTGCGCACCTGCTGCCGGCAAGGTGATTGCAATTAAGCGCGGTGATCGCCGCGTCTTCCAGTCTCTTGTGATTGAGCTCTCCGGGGATGACGAGAAAACTTTTCCAGCAACCGGCCACGATCAGCTTGAGCAACTATCCGTTGCCGAAGTTGAACAACGCCTGCTCGATTCAGGTTTGTGGCCTGCATTCCGAACCCGGCCATACAGCAAGGTTCCCGTCCCGGGGACGCGTCCGGTGGCACTCTTTGTTACTGCGATTGACACCAATCCTCTCGCTGCGGACCCGCAAATTGCAATTTCAATGAGAGCCAAGGAGTTCGAAGCTGGGCTGAGAATTATCCGCCAGCTGGCGACCGGAAAAACCTATCTGTGCAAGGCACCAGACGCACAGATTCCGACACCACAAGGCGTCACCGCCAGTGAATCTGCCGGCTGCCATCCTGCCGGCCTAGTGGGCACACATATTCATTTTCTCGAACAAGTTAACCAGCAGCGCATGGTCTGGCATATCGGTTACCAGGATGTGCTCGCCATCGGTCACCTTTTTCTGACCGGCAGGATTCTTACCGAGAGGATTATCGCCCTCGGTGGACCGGCGGTCACAAAGCCGATTCTTCTTCGCACCCGCCTTGGCGGCTGCCTGACAGAGCTGCTTGCCGGGCTACTACGAACGGAAGAAACCCGGATTATTTCCGGTTCGGTCCTGTCCGGCCGCACCGCTGTCAAAAATCAGGATTTCCTCGGCCGCTACCACAACCAGGTTTCGGTCCTGGAAGAGGACCGGCAACGCAAATTCATGGGCTGGTGCATGCCTGGTTTTGACAAATTCTCGGTCAAGAACCTCTTTG
>JBFFPW010000401.1:0-1883 GCA_041573815.1 Desulfuromonadales bacterium | reverse complement strand
ATGTGCTCCTGCATGACCCGCAGGCCCTTTTTAAATTTGAAGATAATGAGGTTATTGTTCCGATAACGGTTATCGAGGAGATTGATCGATTCAAAAAGGATCAAAACGAAACCGGGAGAAATGCCCGGCACGTTTCCCGATATCTCGATGGTCTGCGCAAGAAGGCACACCTGTGTGAAGGGGTGCAGCTAGAATCAGGTGGCACCTTGCGGGTTATGCTTTTTACGGCTGACGCGCTCCATCGTTTGCCAACGGAACTGCAGGATGATCGTGGTGACAATCGCATTCTTGCTGTTGCCCTTGATCTCAAGGCGGTCGGCAATAAAGGGGTTGTCTTTGTTACCAAAGACACGAATCTCCGGATCAAGGCAGATGCCCTCGGACTGATTGCTGAGGATTATGAGTCGGATAAGGTCTCGATTGATGAACTCTACCTGGGCCATACGGAGGTTCTGGTCGATAAGGAGGCTGTCGACCGCTTCTATAGTGATGGCGCTCTCGATATCGAGGGTGATTATTACCCGAACCAGTGTCTGACGATTGCCGATGCGGCCAATCCGTCCCATACCGCTCTTGGTCGTTATGATGGGACCATGCGGCGTGTTGTTCCGCTGATCAAGGTGCCAAAAGAAGGGGTCTGGGGGATCCATCCCCGTAACCGTGAACAGCAGTTTGCCATGGATCTGTTGTTGAATGAGGATGTCCAGTTGGTAACGCTGGTCGGTAAAGCCGGCACCGGCAAGACTCTTCTGGCCATTGCTGCCGGCCTGTTGAAGTCGGCTGACGATGGCAATTATAACCGTTTACTGGTTTCGCGGCCGGTTTTCCCGATGGGTAAAGACCTCGGCTTTCTGCCGGGCGATGTCGAAGAGAAGCTGGCTCCCTGGATGCAGCCGATTTTTGACAATGTCGAGCTGTTGCTCGGTTCAGTCGATGAGCAGGGTAAGAGGAAGCGTGGTTACCGGGAGTTGGTCGAACTCGGTTTGCTTGAAATCGAGGCTTTGACCTACATCCGCGGCCGGTCGATTCCGATGCAGTATCTTATCGTTGACGAAGCGCAGAACCTGACACCGCATGAAATTAAAACGATCATTACCCGGGCCGGCGAGGGGACCAAAGTCGTCCTGACCGGAGACCCGTACCAGATAGACAACCCTTATGTCGATTCTTCAAGTAATGGTTTGACTTACGTTGTTGAGAAATTCAAGGAGCAGCCTATTGCCGGACATATTACCCTGAGCAAGGGTGAGCGTTCCTGCCTGGCCGAACTTGCAGCTAATTTACTTTAACCCTGTAAACAGATAGTTATCGTCTTTATTCGATAATGAACATGATATTTAATGCTTGTACTGACTATAGAATCTTCCTGTGACGAAACAGCCGCCGCCGTTGTCAGAAATGGCCGTGAGGTTTTATCCAGTGTCGTCGCATCGCAAATCGACGTCCATTCCCGTTTTGGTGGTGTGGTGCCGGAACTCGCTTCTCGCTGCCATACCGAATCAATATCAGTGGTCATTGATGAGGCGCTACAAACAGCCGGTGTTTCCCTCGATGCGATCGAAGGGATTGGTGTCACCCGCGGACCCGGATTGATCGGTGCGCTTCTGGTCGGGTTGTCCGCCGCTAAAGCAATGGCCTTTGCCCGTAACTTGCCCCTGGTTGGTTTGCATCATATGGAAGGCCATATTCTGGCAGTGCTTCTCGAACAAGAGGTCGCGTTTCCGTATCTGGCGCTGGCGGTTTCCGGTGGCCATACCCATCTTTATCGGGTTGACGGTATCGGCCGTTATACAACTCTGGCCTGTACTCGTGATGACGCCGCCGGTGAGGCCTTTGACAAGGTTTCAAAACTGCTCGGTCTTGGCTATCCGGGAGGCATCTAT
>JBFFPW010000400.1:0-1914 GCA_041573815.1 Desulfuromonadales bacterium | reverse complement strand
GGTTGTAATGGCTGAATTCGACCTGTCCGACATCTTTGGTCTGCATGTATGCCTTGTCCTTGATCCAGCGGCCATAGGCAGTAGATGCAATCAGAAGAATGAGCGTAAACAGGAACAGGTTGCGAAATTTCATGATGACCTCCATATATGAACTTCATTTAATCGCATGCATTATACAGAAATTCGGCAAATCTCCAAATGAATTTCGAGGAATCGACCGGTCGGAGTGGTCAACTAGAGATAGGTTGTCATGCGAAGCGTGTGCTATGATGCGGATCGGAAATCGTTATGAAAATTAATTTTGATGAAATATTTGCGGTAACGGCCCCCGGGCTGGAAAACGTTTGTGCTGACGAAGTCAGTTCACTTCTCGCTCGCAACGTTGTTGCCGAGAGGGGCGGGGTCAGTTTCTCCGGTTCCCTTGAAGAGCTATACCGGGTCAATCTCTGGTCGCGGGTCGCCAGTCGTATTCTGGTTCGGGTCGGGTCGGTCAAGGCGACTGATTTCCCGGAGCTGCATCGCAAGGTCAAGCGGTTGCCGTGGGGCCGTTTTGTCAAGCCCGATACGCCGATTGTTGTGCGCAGCAGCAGTCGGCAATCGCGACTCAACCATACCGGTCGAATCAATGAAACGCTTATCGACGCCATCAATGGTGCTTTGGGGCGAACCGGTTGTTCGACTTCAGCGCCAGCGCAAACGATCATTGCCCGGTTTAACAACGACAGTTGCCAGTTCTCGGTCGACAGTAGTGGCGAACTGCTGCATCGACGTGGCTATCGGACCGAAGTTTCGCAAGCGCCGTTGCGAGAAACCCTGGCAGCCGGCATTCTGCGATTGCTTGGTTGGCATGAACAGCAGCCCCTTTACGATCCGATGTGCGGTTCCGGAACTTTTTTGATTGAAGCTGCCCTGATGGCTATCGGCCGGGCGCCCGGTTTGGAAAGGGGATTCGCCTTTCAGTCCTGGCCAAAGTACCGGGAGGGTCTCTGGAACAATATTGTGAACGAAGCCCGGCGCAGTGAACGGAAGCCGACCGTCACTCTTTATGGCAGTGACGCTGATGCCGAGGTTGTTGCCGTCGCTAAACGCAATGCTGAGCGCGCCGGCTGTGCCGATTTGATTAAATTCAGTAAAATCGACATTGACGACGTGGCAGCTGACGAATCATCAGGGCTGGTTGTCTGTAACCCGCCATATGGTATCCGCCTCGGCGAAGAGAACGAGCTCGATCCGCTCTACCGGAAAATCGGCGCGCTGTATTCAAAGTCATTCAAGGGGTGGACGGGAGCCCTGTTTTTCCCTTCGGAACAACTGGCCAAGGAAACCGGGCTCAATTTGAAAGTTGTCGCTGAACTGGTGAATGGTGGGGTGCCGACAAAGCTTTTTGTGGGCAATCTGTAAGTTTTTCCTTGCTTCTCGGCCCTGTTTCACCTATTATGCGCCTCTTGCCTGAGCTGATTAATTTCGCCGGCAAAATTAACACGGAAAGCGGGGTGATTTTTCAATGGAAATTCAAGTCATGGACAACAATGTCGAAAAGGCTATCCGTGTGCTTAAGCGTAAGCTTCAGCAAGAAGGACTTTTCCGTGAGATGAAACAACGCAAGTTTTATGAAAAACCAAGTGTTAAGCGTAAGCGTAAGGAAAAAGAGGCTCAGCGTCGTCTGCGTAAGAAGATGCGGTTGATGCGGAGTAACTAATCCCCGCTGTATATTATCTATTAAGAAAGGCCGGTCAATTTGACCGGCCTTTCTTTTTTGACTTAGGGGCAGATGCTAATTCTATAAAGCGTCTGACCCTTTTTAGTTATTATATTGGGTTCCGGCCCGGCAGCTGTGTTTATTGAAAAAGAGGGACACTTCCCGAATTAAAGGGAGGTGTCCCTCTTTTTTGCTTTTGTGGCCAGACAAAAGAG
>JBFFPW010000399.1:0-1933 GCA_041573815.1 Desulfuromonadales bacterium | reverse complement strand
CCGCTATTCCAATCAGTATTGTCGGCACTTTTATTTTCCTCGATCTCCTCGGTCGGAATCTCAACGTTGTCTCGCTGGCCGGTATCGCTTTTGCCGTCGGCATGCTGGTCGATAACGCCATCGTCGTTATTGAAAATATCGACCGGCACCGGCAGATGGGCAAAAGTTCATTTGATGCCTCACTTGACGGCACCAAAGAGGTCTGGGGAGCAGTGCTCGCCTCGACCATTACCACGGTCGCCGTCTTTTTGCCGGTTGTCTTCATTCAGGAGGAGGCCGGACAGCTGTTCCGCGATATTGCCATTGCTGTGGTGGCTGCGGTCTCCTTAAGTCTGTTTGTTTCGGTTTCGGTTATCCCGATGTTTTCCTACCGGCTGTTCCGGGCGAAAAGCGCCAAAAAAAGCCGTCAGTTGCCGATTCTTGACAACATCGGCAATCGCTTATCCAGTGGCATGATGGATCTGGTAACGTTGGCGATTCGCGACTGGCGGACTCGAACGGCGACCCTCTGTTTGCTGATTGGTCTGGCCCTGGCCAGCGTCTTTCTGCTGACCCCGAAGATGGAATATCTCCCGCAGGGTAACCGCAACCTGGTGCTGAATATTCTGGTGCCGCCGCCGGGTCTCTCGACCGCTGAGCGGGTTGCTATTGGTGAGCAGTTTCACCAGATGGCCGCACCACACATCGGCGCCGATGTCGGCGATGTGCCGGCCATCAGGAATATGTTCTATGTCGGTGCTGAAGGTTTTATGATCGCCGGGGCGATCAGTCAACATTGGGATCGGGCCGGTGAACTGTTGCCGTTCTTTACCCGGTCGATCTACAGCATTCCCGGCATGTTCGGGGTCAGTTTGCAGCCGGGTGTTTTTGAATCCGGGCTGGGTGAAGGTCGGGCGATCAAACTGAATATCAGCGGTAACGATCTGAACGAGATTGTCGCTGCTTCCGGAACCCTGTTCGGGATGATCCGCGGCCAGCTTGAAGGTGCGCAGGTTCGACCGGTGCCTTCGATTGAGCTGACCTATCCGGAGACCAAGATTATTCCGGATCGTGACCGGCTTCGGGCCAACGGCATGTCAACCTGGGATCTTGGTGTCGCACTCGACGTGCTGATGGACGGCCGCGTCGTCGGTGATTACAAGCAGGAGGGCAAAAAGAAGATTGATCTGGTTCTGAAGGCCGATGATCGGGAGATTCCGACCCCACAGGCTTTGTTCAACTCGACCCTGTCCACCCCGGCCGGAAAACTGGTGTCGGTCTCTTCGTTGGCCAGTATGGAACAGACCTCTGGTATGGCGCTGATTCGTCATCTGGAACGGGCGCGGACGGTTACCCTGCAGATCACTCCACCCAAGACTATGGCCTTGCAGACAGCGATGGAAATTGTTGATCAGCGGATTATCCCGCAAGTGCGGGAAATGGGCTTGCTCGACAATCTGCAGGTCGCCATGAGCGGTGCCGCCGACAAACTGGTCGAAACCCGGGAAGTTCTGCAATGGGACTTTCTGCTGGCAATCCTGATCGCTTACCTGTTGATGGCCTCACTGTTCGGCAATTTTATCTATCCCCTGATTATCATGCTGACAGTACCGCTGGCGAGTGCCGGCGGCTTTATCGGTCTGAAATTGTTGAATCTCTTCGTATCACAGCCGATGGATGTCTTGACCATGCTCGGCTTTGTTATCCTGATCGGTGTCGTGGTCAATAATGCGATCCTGATTGTTCATCAGGCCCTGAATAATTTTCATGATGGTGGTATGGACTACAGGGAGGCGGTGCTTGAATCGACCCGCAGTCGTTTGCGGCCGATCTACATGAGTGCCACCACCAGTATCTTCGGGATGTTGCCACTGGTTCTTATTCCTGGCGCTGGTTCGGAACTTTATCGTGGATTGGGAAGTGTTATTCTCGGAGGTCTGGCGGTTTCGACCAT
>JBFFPW010000398.1:0-1936 GCA_041573815.1 Desulfuromonadales bacterium | reverse complement strand
TCTGAAATTCCCTCATCCTTTCCCCAGTTGCCTCCCTCCCGGGTCGCCAGTTTTTGCCGGGCCGGAAGTTCCTTGAGTAAGGCCATGACGGTTTGCTGTGAGTTTCTGCTGGCAAGGGGCTTACTCAGGACCGATTCGAGTTCTGGCCCGACCCATACGACCAGGTCCGCCTGATAGAGTGAGCGGACTTCGGACGGACGGAGATTGTAGTGATGCGGAGTGCCGGACGCGGTAATAATCAGTTCCGGTTCTGCAACCCCTTGCATGAGAGCGCTGACGAGAGAATGGATCGGTTTGATACTGACCGCAACATTCAGCCCGACGGCACCGACTGTTGAAAGTCCGGGAAAAAACAGTAAAAGAAACAGCAGCAGTAAACGCGGCATATGATAAAATCCTTGTAATTTCAGAGTCTTTAACCTAGTAATAGATTGAAACCAGTTCAATATTATGCCATGGATCATCTCAATATGACAGTTGCCGAAGAAAAAAAGATTCTGATGCAGGCGACAGCTGTTACCGTCGTTTTTCAGCAAAGAAAAGTTCTGAACCACGTTGATTTGCAGATCGAATCAGGTGAAGTTGTCACAATTATTGGCCCGAACGGTGCGGGTAAAACGACACTGGTCCGCGTTGCTCTCGGTCTGATGGCACCGAATTCAGGCTCAGTGCGATTGGCGCCGAACCTGAAAGTTGGTTATTTGCCACAGCGGTTCGAAATTGAACAGACCTTGCCGATCGACGTCGCGCGTTTTCTGAAACTGACCGGAATAAAAGACGATCACCGAATACAACGGGCCCTGGAGGACGTCAGTGCCGGCAAGCTTTTCAATTCTGCCTTACAAGGACTTTCCGGGGGCGAATTACAACGGGTGCTGTTGGCCCGGGCTTTGCTTCGTGATCCTGAGTTGTTGGTTCTTGATGAGCCGGCTCAGGGGGTTGATCTGCACGGCCAGGTCGAGTTTTTCTCTCTACTTGAGCGCCTTCGCGCCGAGCGGGGCTGCTCGGTTTTGATGATTTCACACGATCTCCATCTGGTTATGGCGGCGACTGACCGGGTTATCTGTTTGAATAACCATGTCTGCTGCAAGGGGGCACCGGAGGTCGTAACGCGGAATCCGGCCTTCATCGAACTCTTTGGTGAAGAGGCCGCCAAGACCCTGGCCATTTATGCTCATGACCGGAAGCATCGGCACTGACATGTATCCTGCGGTGGAGTTTTCCCATGTTTGAAGACTTTTTTTTGCGGGCCCTGGCCGGCGGTTTAATGATTGTCATCGTCGCCGCACCGTTCGGCGTTTTTGTCGTCTGGCGCCGGCTCGCCTACTTCGGGGATACTCTGGCCCATTCGGCCCTGCTTGGTGTTGCCCTTGGTTACCTCCTGCATATTAACTTAACCCTGGGAGTTATTCTCGTTTGCCTGTTGGTAGCCTGCCTGCTTTTTTTGTTTCAGCGACAGGAGACTCTGGCTGGCGATACCGTTCTCGGCATTCTTTCCCACAGCAGTCTCTCCCTCGGCCTGGTGGTTCTGGCGTTTTTTGAAACGGTTAGGATTGACCTGATGGCTTACCTGTTCGGTGATATTCTGGCGGTCGGGAAAACCGACCTGATCTGGATCGCCGTTTGTGGAGTGGTTTCAATAACGCTGCTGATGTTTATCTGGCGGCCGTTGCTGCTGATCTCGATTCATGAAGATCTGGCCCGGGTCGAGGGGGTGCGGGTCGATCTGATCAAACTTTCATTTGTTTGCCTGTTGGCAGTGCTGGTCGCTGTGATGATGAAAATCGTCGGCCTGGTTCTGGTGACATCGCTCTTCATCGTTCCCGCCGCCACCGCCCGGCGGTTTGCCAAAACGCCCGAGATGATGGCGATCCTTCTGCTCGGCAGCAAGCTGCTTCTCGACCACATTCTGGGTCGCAATACCGGCATGATCCGT
>JBFFPW010000397.1:0-1950 GCA_041573815.1 Desulfuromonadales bacterium | reverse complement strand
GGCAAAGAGAGTCCGTACCGGAGCCGGTCCATTGAAGAGAACCTCGACCTTTTTAAACGGATGCGGGCTGGTGAATTTGCCGATGGTGAACATGTCCTACGGGCCAAAATCGATATGGCTTCCGGCAATTTGAACCTGCGCGACCCGATTCTTTATCGTATCCTGCACGCCGATCATCACCGGACTGGTGATGCCTGGTGCCTCTATCCGATGTATGACTTTGCCCATGGCCAGTCCGACTCGCTTGAGGGCGTGACCCATTCGATCTGCACCCTTGAATTTGCCGACCATCGGCCACTCTACGACTGGCTGGTACAGGAACTGGAAATCTTTGCTCCGCAACAGATTGAATTTGCCCGGCTGAACCTCAGCTACACAGTTATGAGCAAGCGCAAGTTGCGGCAACTGGTGACCGAAAAGCTGGTCTCTGGCTGGGATGACCCACGAATGCCGACCCTGGTCGGGATGCGGCGGCGCGGTTATCCAGCGACAGCCGTTCGAGCTTTCTGTGATCGTATCGGCGTCGGCAAGGCCGACTCTCGCATTGATCTTTCGGTGCTTGAAGATTGCGTTCGCGAGCAGCTCAATGAGACGGCGCACCGTCGCCAGGCTGTGCTCGATCCGCTCAAGGTCGTCATCACCAATCTGCCGGAAGATGAGATCACCTGCATGTCTGCGAATCATCCACAGAAGCCGGAACTGGGTGAACGTCAACTGCTGCTGACCCGTGAGATTGTCATTGAAAAGAGCGACTTCATGGAAGAGCCGCCGAAGAAGTTTTTCCGCCTCGGTCCGGGCCGCGAAGTCCGGTTGCGCAATGCCTGCATCATCCGCTGCGATGAGGTGGTGAAGGACGATGCCGGCGAGGTGGTTGAACTCCGCTGCAGCTGTGATCCGGAAACATTCGGCGCGAACCCGAAGGATGGCCGCAAGGTCAAGGGGATCATTCACTGGGTTTCGGCGACGCAGGGTCAAGAAGTGCCGATCCGGATTTATGATCGTCTTTTCCGAGACGAAAACCCGGATAAGCTCGATGATTTTCATGCCGGGCTCAATCCCGAGTCACTACTTGAGCAGACAGCTCTGGTCGAGCCATCCCTGGCTGCGGTCGGAGAGGGCGAGACCTTCCAGTTTGAGCGGGTTGGCTATTTTAGAGTCGACAGCAATGAATCCGGGCAGCCGACTTTCAACCGGACAGTGACCCTGCGCGATACATGGGCCAAGTTGAAATAAAAGCCGTTTCCATCTCTGGCCGGACGGGTTTTTATCCCCCTTCAAAAGTTTCGACATCTGTGTTATGTAAGAGCGCGGACGGGTGATGCCCGCCTGCTTGAAACAAGAGGAGTTCTTAAATAATATGTCTCTGCGTCTCTATAATACATTGAGTGGCGGTAAAGAAGAATTTGCACCACTGGTCCCCGGCAAGGTCGGGATGTACGTCTGTGGCGTGACGGTTTATGATTACTGCCATATTGGCCACGCTCGCGCCAATATCGTTTTTGATATCATTTACCGCTATCTTAAGTACGCCGGTTATGAGGTCAACTACGTCCGCAATTATACCGACGTTGATGACAAGATTATTAATCGGGCCAATGAGCGGGGAATCTCGAGCAAGGATCTCTCCGAAGAGTTTATTCGCGCCTTCGACGAAGACATGCAGGCGCTTGGTCTGGAAAAGCCGACCCATGAACCAAAAGCGACCGAATATATTGCCGAAATTATCAAGATTGTCGAAACCTTGATTGATAAAGGACTTGCCTACGAAGCAGAAGGCGATGTTTATTACGCGGTTGAAAAGTTTCCGACCTACCTCAAACTTTCCAAACGGAACATGGAAGAGATGCAGGCTGGAGCCCGTATTGCACCGGGCGAGCAGAAACGCAATCCGATGGACTTTGCCCTGTGGAAAGCCGCCAAACCTGGTGAGCCTTCCTGGGAATCTCCCTG
>JBFFPW010000396.1:0-1963 GCA_041573815.1 Desulfuromonadales bacterium | reverse complement strand
GAAGATGAACGCCTGCTTTGCGTTGTCCCGGTCCATCTTTTTGGTGTCCCTGCAGATGTCAAACGATTGCGACGCATACTGGATGGCAGAGATGTGCCAATTGTCGAGGATGCCGCTCAAGTTCTTGGGATCACGGCAGATAATTCTCTGCTAGGCACACAGGGCGATATTGGCCTGTTCAGCCTCGGGCGTGGCAAGCCTCTGACCACTGTCGGTGGCGGTATTCTGGTTACCGACGATGAGACATTTGCTGCGGCGATCGAGCGTGAAATGTTCCGGTTGGAAAACACTTTTACCTATGGGCTGTTCGGACAGATTGCATCAGCCCTGGCGATAAAGTTGCTGGGTGTTCCAGGCATGTTCTGGCTGCCTCGCGCTCTTCCGTTTCTTCGTCTGGGGGAAACAGTTTATGACCCGGGGTTCCCGATTCGACTATTGTCCGGGTTTCAGGCTGGCTTGAGTCGTGGCTGGCAGATGCAACTCGCTACATCCTGGGGCCAGCGACGAAAAAATACAGAGGTCTGGCTGGAAACGTTACCAGCTGGTTTGTTCCGTCCAAAGCTACCGGATCAGCAGTCGAGCTTGCTCCGTTTCCCGGTTGTCTGTGCCGATGAAGCGCAGCGTAAAGCGGTTCTGATCGTGAGTGCCCGCGAGGGCCTTGGCCTGGCGCCAGGATATCCGGACTCAATAGACGGAATCCCGGCATTAAAAGCGTTATTTACCAGTGCCCAGTATCCGGTTGCCCGGCGGTTGTCCCGACAGCTTCTTACCCTGCCGGTCCACTCATATGTTTCATCGGAAGATCAAGACAAAATTAACAGATTATTGAAAGCATCGACTGCGGCGATAAGAGAGTCAGAGGAAAGTAGGTGTCTGGTTGGAACTGAACATCGATTACTCGATTGAAATGTTTAAAACAAGAGGATGCTGATGGCTTATTCCGTAATGCACGCTGACCTAAATGAGGATCGTGACTCTATTCTTGCCCTGTGGGAAAGAAACCTGTCTGGCCATGGCGTGCCGGACGGGCGATACGATTGGATCTACAACAATAACCCTTACGGTCAGCCGACATGTTTTCTCCTTAAAAATGATCAGGACGGTCATGTCGCTGGATCATATACGTTGTTCCCCAGAAGTCTTCTGCTGAATGGTCGCGTGGCGAAGGCATACGTTTGTGGCGATCTCATTGTCGATACCTCGCACCGGTCACTTGGTCCGGCTCTCATGTTGATCAAGGCAGCGCTTGCTGAGTCAGAAAAAAAATCTTCAATCCTTTTCGGTTTTCCGAACCATCTTTCGCAACCGGTTCTCCTTAATTTTGGTTTTGAAGTTCTCTGCGATCACCTGGAGATGACCAGGGTTTTAAAAAGCTATCCCTATATTCAACGTTATGTGAAATCGGAGTCAGTTGCCAGGGTGTTTGCCTTGCCTCTGGACCTGGCTCTGAAATGCCGGCCTTCGAACTGGCGA
This sequence comes from Desulfuromonadales bacterium, assembly GCA_041573815.1. Taxonomy (GTDB): domain Bacteria; phylum Desulfobacterota; class Desulfuromonadia; order Desulfuromonadales; family UBA2294; genus BM707. The sequence goes on along the minus strand of JBFFPW010000396.1, from coordinate 490 downwards.
CGAAACGGCTACGGTAATTATCGTAGCAACATCGAGACTCTGTTTGATGCCCGCTTTGATGACTTCTGGCAGAAGGTAAAAGGTCGGTTTTCACTGAAAGGTGAAGCGGACAGCAGTTACATGCACTGGCGATTTGCCGAATCACCATACGATAAACATGATGTTTATACCTTGTCATCTCTGCCGGACGAACAACTTGTCGGTTATGTCGTGTTTCGTAAAGTCGGGAAAAGAATCAAAATTGCCGATATCGGTTTTTCGCCGGACGATAATGGGCTCGAGGTGTTGCTCTCTTCATTACCTCAGCATCGAGACCTGGAAGATATCGAAGCCATCGCTTTCGATTTTGCCGGCGATCTTCGCTTTATAGAGCGGCTGCGGAGAAATGGTTTTTCAGTCAGGTGCAAAGAGTTGAAGACGATTATTTATGCCCCAAAGGCCTGGCAGGGGGTCGTTGAAAAAATTGATAATGGTAGCTGGTACCTCACGT
>JBFFPW010000395.1:0-1968 GCA_041573815.1 Desulfuromonadales bacterium | reverse complement strand
TGCCGGGACCTCAACCGAAAGATCACCTTTGGCCCAGCCGAGGTCGGCAAAAATTTCGAACAGCATCCGGACCGGTCGAACAATGAGGTGACGCAAGAAATAGATCAGGAAAAAGAAGACAACACCGCCGGCAATATGCAGCAAGGCCATCTTACGCATAGAAAGGCGCGAAGCGTCTTGAACCATAGCCGCAAGATCTTCGTTGCCGCTGTTGATGACCAAACGGTTAATCGTTTCGTGGTAGTCGTAGGTGATAAATATTGAAATGGAAAAAATAAGGGCAAGGAAGAGAAAATTACCGGCCAGTTTGCGGGTCAGGGTATTGAAAAAGGTTTTTTCAAGCCAAGTGTAAACTGATTTGATTGGACTGAACATCGAAAGCCTCTGGTTTGTATGACCCCTCTTGTCCCGTAGATAGTAAAACAACGTTCTGTTTAAAGTCCAGAAAATAACTATATTCGATTCCGTATAACTGGTTTATGTCAATGATGAAGGCGATTTCCTGAGTGAATCGATATTTTGTTTTATGGGTTTTTTATGTCCGCTTTTCTGTATCTGTCGGGAGAATTTCCCGTCTCACAGCAGTCGCACCGAGGTGGCTGATAAGAATGCCACAAAAGATCAGGCAGCAGGCGAACCACTGTTGGTGCATCATCTGTTCTTTCAGGACGAGAATGCCGAGGATAACGCTGAAAACGGGGATCAGGTTGACAAAGGCAGCAGCTTGAATGGCCGGAACCCGGGAAACGCCAAAATTGTAAAGGCCATAAGCAAAGATTGTGACGACAACCCCGAGGTAGATAATTGCCACGGTCGGTCCGGTATTGATGCTTGCCTGCAGGCTGACATCTGGAGAGAAGAGAAATGCGGCAAAGAAAAATGAACCAATGAAGGCCTGGCTGGCGGTTAAAAACAGAACCGGGAAACGGCTGGTCAAATGCTTCAGGGTGATCGTATAGCCAGCAGCACAGAGCATCGCCAGAAACTCATAAAAATTTCCAAGCAGGGGAGCGGGTGCTGATTCGCTTTGTTCACTCGCCAGGCTGAGCCAGCAGGCACCGATGATGGCAACTGTAAAGCCTGCGATGGTCGTTTTGCCGATATGCTCGCGGAGTACAAGCCAGGCTGTTATGGCAACGAGTAGTGGCAACAGGGCGGTAATAACCCCGGCCTGTGACGCCGTGGTATTTTCGATCGCTTTGGCTTCAAATATAAAATAGAGACAGGGCTCAAAAACGGACATCAGCAGCAGGTACTTGATATCGGCTTTCATGATGTTCAGCTTTTTAAAGCTTGGCAGGAAAGGCAGGAAGCAGATTGAAGCGACGGCCATCCGACCGAAGATGACAATCATCGGGTGATATTCGGAAAAGGCGATTTTGAGGGCGATAAAAGAACTTCCCCAAAGGAACATTGCCAGAACCAGGCAAGCGACCGGAAGCCATTGGCGACCGGTTGCGTCTGATGAAGATCGGGTCATGAAGGTCTGCTTTGTCTCTTATTGGCTGTCGGGATGATCCTGAAACAAGGCAGTCGAAAAATATCGTTCCATCCGATCAGGAAAGACTGTGACGATTTTTAAGTCAGGGCCAGTAGCTTTTGCTGTTTCAAGCGCCGCCGCATAATTAAGCCCGCTGCTCGGACCGACAGCGAAGCCTTTTTTGATGAGGACCCGGGTTGTTGCCAGGGCCTGCTCCTCTTCAACTTCTATCGTAACCAGACCTTCAAGTTCTGCGGGTTTAAGTATTTCTGATTGATTATTCATGACACCGGGAACACAGGTGCTGAAGCTGCAGCACTCGGCCTGTTGAAAACAGCCGGAGGTATAATCGGCTCCTTCGCTGACGCAGACCGGACGAGCGATTACCGGTGCGTTGGATTCAACCAGTTTTATTTTGTGTCGCCATGAAGCATTCTCCGCCTCATCATGCTGGAATAGCGGAAGCGACTATATCATGAAATAATTAT
>JBFFPW010000394.1:0-1980 GCA_041573815.1 Desulfuromonadales bacterium | reverse complement strand
GGATCGGGGGTAGGTCGGTGAGGTGTTTCATGGCTGGGTGAGTTGGTTGATGCGTGACGCAGCGAGGCCCGCGCCAAAGCCGTTGTCGATGTTGACGACGGTGACGCCGCTGGCGCAGGAGTTGAGCATGCCGAGCAGAGCAGCAATGCCACCGAAGGCAGCACCGTAGCCGATTGAGGTCGGTACAGCGATGACCGGTACGCCGACGAGGCCGCCGACCACTGAAGGTAGCGCCCCTTCCATGCCGGCAACGACAATAATCACCGCAGCATCGTGTAGCTTGTTGGTCTTGGCCAACAAGCGATGGATGCCAGCAACACCAACGTCGACCAGTTCTTCGACTTCGTTGCCAAGCATCTTAGCGGTGACCATTGCCTCGCGGGCGACCGGCAGATCAGAGGTGCCGGCACAGACAATCAGAACCTTGCCACGCCCGGTATTCTTTATCGGTTTGTTGATGAGGGAGAAGGTGCGGGCGAGGGGTTCGTATTCGGCATCCGGAAAGGTATCGCAGAGTTTTTCCGCCTTTTCCACATCGACACGTGTCGCCAGAACGTTGCTGCCCTTTTCGCTCATTAGGAAGATGATTGATTCAAGCTGTTCGACCGTTTTGCCCTCACCGAAAATTACTTCCGGTGCACCCTGGCGTAGCTCGCGGTGGTGATCGATGGTTGCCCCATCGGCCTCTTCAAACGGCAAATCACGCAACATTTGCAGTACATCGGCAATTTCTGCCTTGCCCTGCTGAAGATCTTCCAAAATTTGTTGAAGTTTTTTCTGGTTCATAACGCTCTTTGTCTTGAAAATAAAAAACCTGTAATTCAGGTCAGTTAAAGATTAACAGGAAAACTGTTTTTTGGGAAGAAAAGCAAGATCCTGCATTGTCGGGTATAGTTAATCGGTAAGGTATGGAATTTGCAGAAATAATCACTTGATTTCAACTGTTTACAGGGTATTTTTATATGGAGCCTTCCTTCCGGGAGTGAATGCTATGCGCCTGAAAGAGTTTTTGTGCATGAAAAAAACATTTGGAATTCTCATGCTGCTGGTGTTCATTGCAGGTTGTAATGACAGTAGCCCCGTTCCGAGTAGTACTTCGCCGCCATTAACTCTGGCGATCTCTTCACCTTATCGGATTGTTGATTTTGATGCCGATACCCTGCTGGTTTCCGATGCTGGTACAAACGCTATTCATTATTTGGATAAATCGACTCTTGTCCCAAATAGGAGTGTAAAGTTTTTCGGTCGGCCTTCTGGAATTGGTCATTATGGCTCGTTCCTTCTTGTTGGAAATATGACCACCGGCAGCGTCGATGTCCTTGATGCGGAAGGTAATTTCCAGTTTTACCTTGGTGGCAGCAAGGAGCTTTTTCAGAAAGTTGCCGACTTGAGTATAGACCAGAGTGCCGGACTCGTTTACGTGCTTGATGCCGAAGCGGCCTTGGTGCGCGTTTACAATGCCGAAGATGGTACTGATACTGGTCTGGTCATCGGTTCCGGGACATTGATACGGCCAACAGCAATTGAGGTTGATCAGGGTGATGGCCGATTGATGGTGTCCGATTATGGGCCCGATCCACAACTCAGGGTTTTTGACAATACCGGTTCTCCTATTATCGGCGCAGATCCTGTTTTGGGGTCTGTTGTTGGCTTCTCAATGCCGCAAGGAATTTTCTTCGATGCCAGAGAGAATGTCTTTCTTGTAGAAGCACGATCCGGAGAGATCCTAGTTATGGATTCAAACCACAATCTGGTTAAGGCTCTGGGGACTCCACCAGATCCAAGTGAAAGAGTTCATTATTATCCTCTCGAGGTCTTTGTCGATGATGCAAACCAGGATGTTTTTCTTACTGATAATCAGAACAAGAGAATCGTTGTTTATCGGGGTGGAGGTACTATCCCATGATAAAATTGAATCGATTACTTCCTGTTGCTATCATTTCAACATATTTGATCCTAGCTGCTAGCTCCTCAGATGCG
>JBFFPW010000393.1:0-1983 GCA_041573815.1 Desulfuromonadales bacterium | reverse complement strand
GCAGCTGACGAGATAAAACGCTGGTACTGGTTTCTAGAGTCTGGGGGCTGGTACAACCAGGAAGAACAGATAAATAATAAAAGGGGACGGAAATTAAATCCGTCCCCTTTTTACTTTTTTTAAAAGCCAGCCTCTAGCCGACAATCTCTTCCTTGGTGAAGACCGCCTTCAATACTTGTCCTTCAGCCGTAATATTCTCCTGTGCGCCCTCTTGACGATCAACCAGAGTAACGATCCCGAGAACAACCAGTCCCTCTTCCTGAGCCCGCTCAACCGCTTTAATCGAGGAACCACCGGTGGTGGTCACATCTTCGACAATAACGACGCGGGAACCGGGTGGCAGGTTCTTGCGACCTTCAAGCCACTGACCAGTACCATGCCCTTTTGGTTCTTTGCGGATAATAAAAGCATGTACCGGGCTCTCTTCAAGGGCTGCAGCAATCGATGTAGCTGTCGCAATCGGATCGGCACCGAGAGTTAGACCACCAACGCCATCGATCGGACCTTCAAATGTTTTAACAACATCCCAGAACGCCTTGCCAACCAGCAAACCACCTGTCTTGTGCAGGGTTGTCTGTTTACCGTCAAAATAGAAATTACTTTTGCGTCCGGAAGCCAGCGTCACTTCACGCTCTTCGTAGGACAGCTCCCTGATAATATCCATCAATTCGTTACGTTCTTCTGCGGTCATTCCTCTCTCCTTGAAACTACTTTAATAAACAGGTAATAACTATTTGATTAATTTAAAAAAGACCTAACTGACTATCAGATTTTAGCCGAGGGAAACGGACCGGATAGTCCCCGGTAAAACAGGCGTCACAGAAACCACAAGCCCCGTCACGGGAAACACCGGCAGCCTCACGCATCCCTTCGGGAGTCAGGTAGCCGAGGGTATCAGCCGTTATGTAGCGGGCAATTTCCTCCGAGTTGTGCGATGAGGCAATCAACTCCTTGCGGGTCGGTGTATCTATCCCGTAAAAACAGGGATATGTCGTCGGCGGACTGGAAATCCGCATATGAATTTCCTTGGCCCCGGCGTTTCGTACCATTTTACAAATTTTCCGGGACGTCGTTCCGCGGACGATCGAATCATCAACGACAACAACCCTCTTCCCTTCAATGACGTCACGAACCGGGTTCAGTTTGATCTTCACGCCGAAGTGGCGAATCGACTGAGACGGCTCGATAAAGGTCCGGCCGACATAATGATTACGGATCATACCGAGCTGGAATGGAATTCCCGACTCTTCAGCATAACCAATTGCAGCCGGCATCCCGGAATCAGGCACCGCCATAACCACATCGGCATCGACTGGATGTTCACGCGCCAGTTGCCGACCAAACTCCTTACGAACCTTGTAGACCTGCTCGCCAAAAATTGTGCTGTCAGGGCGGGCAAAGTATATAAACTCAAAAATACAGGGGGAAGGTTCGACCTTATCGAAAGGCATAAACGACTTCAAGCCATGCTTGTCGATAACAATCAATTCACCTGGTTCGATTTCCCTTATGAATTCAGCTTCAATCAGGTCAAAGGCGCATGTTTCAGAAGCAACAACGTAAGCACCGTCGAGCTTACCGAGACAGAGCGGCCGAAAACCATTTGGATCTCTGGCAGCAACCAGCCTTGTTTCAGTCAGGAATACCAGGCTGTACGCACCCTTGACCTGTTTCAGTGCCTCAACAATCCGATCCGGCAAAGATTCAGCCTGAGAACGGGCCAGAAGATGAATAATGCATTCGGTATCAGCAGTCGTCGAAAAGATCGATCCGCTTTGCTCCAGCTCATTCCGCCGCTCACGGGCATTCACCAGGTTGCCGTTATGGGCGACAGCAATACCACCGCGATGATAATCAACGAGGATTGGCTGGCAATTCTTGACGTCGGTTCCGCCAGTGGTTGAATAGCGGACATGTCCTATGGCAGACTTGCCCGGCAGGTTCTCAAAGGTCGTGTCATCCTTGAAAACATCTGCAACCAGG
>JBFFPW010000392.1:0-2011 GCA_041573815.1 Desulfuromonadales bacterium | reverse complement strand
CTGTCTGCAGAATTGCGACAAGCAAAATGTCAAACTCGGATTTCGAAAATGGCTGGCCGACCTCTACGGTACCGGTCTCAGGCCGAGTGAAACTTTCTTTTTCCTGGTGCTGCTCGGCATGCTGACGGCCAACTTCAGCAAGGTCAATGTCGGCCTGCGCGACTTGATCTTCTGGCTTCCGGAGAATATTGCTGTTTTGCTCGGCTGGCAGCAGTCCGGGTTTTATCTTCTGGCGGTCATCTGGATTGCACTGTTGTTGCCATTACTGTTGATGCTGCCCGGATATTTGCTGCTGAAGTTGGGGCAGATTCAATCTTCCATGGTTCACACTGCTCCGAATTCAGCGCCTGATGATGAGCCAGGAGAGACTCCCGGGTTCTGGGCCAATATGGGACGTCTTGCGCTGCCTTTCATCCCGCTGGTCCTGGCTGCGCATGCCGTTCTGGCACTGGTTAAGATGAACGCCAAGGCTGGTTACCTGCCTTATGCACTCGGTGACACGAGTGGCGTCAAGTCGTATCTGGCCATGAATATCATGCAGACGGTCAGTGCACCCGGAGTGCTGATAGCTCTCGATGTTATTAAATGGCCGATCGCCCTGGTGCTGATTGCCGGCCTGCTGCTCTCTTATCGAGTCGGGTACAAGTCATCCTATGGAACCTCCAGCGTTAATCGTTCTTATTTTGTCGCTTCTCTTGTTGGAGTCACGATTCTGTTCAGCCTTTATATGGCCACGGTGATTGAATGGTTGTTCGTACGCTGAAAATTTACAGCCTGGTGCTATTGCTCTGCATGCTGGCTTTACCGGTTCAGGCCTGTTTCGGTCCGAAACTGTTCCTCGGTATTCCGGCCGATTCTGACGGTCAGGTTTTAACCTCTCTTGTTGCTATCTACATCAAGGAGAAAACAGGGATCGACACCGAACGGGTCGATCTTGAGAGTCGAGATGTCCGGCAGGAAATTTTAACCGATAAACTCGATTACGGTTTTGTTGCCGAAAATGGCGCACTACAGACGATTCTGCACGTTGAAGGATTGCCGCTGCTTGTTTCCGGACCGAGAATCCTGAATGATCTGCAGTTTACGACCGTTGCCCCGGCCTTGCAGCGTTTGCAGAACATCCTCAAACCTGAACATATTGCGCACATTCGCCAGGACGTTGATAACGGCAGTCTGCCGATGGCCGCCGCCCGGAAATTTTTAATGAAACAGAGGTGGATTTGATGCGCCGACTGCTGATAATTGCCATCTGCCTGTTCTTCTCAGGCTGTTCGTTGCCGCCACAAAAAGGTACACCACAAACTCCGCTTGAGCTCAGGGGTGTCCTGCAGGGAACGACGGTTGTCGGTGGTTACGTGATTATTACGGCCGATCTGCTGGTGCCGGTCGGCAGCAAGCTCATCATCAAGGCTGGAACAACGTTGCTGGTGCGCAATTCAGAAAGCACCAAGATCGATCCGGAATATCTTTCATCGCAGACCGAGATTTTGATTCGGGGAAGTCTGATCGTTGACGGGCGAGACGATGCGAAAATCAGTTTCATGCCGGAGACACCTGTCGCCGCCGGCGAGGTCGCCTGGGCCGGCATTATTCTTGACGGTGCAACAGATTCGGTGATTCGCCATGCCGATATTCTGCAACCGGAGACCGGGATCCTGTTGATCAACTCTTCACCCGAGATCTCCAGCAACCGGATCAGCAAAGGACGTTACGGTATCGTGATCCAGGGCGGGACTGCCAAGGTCCTTGATAATGAAATAACGGGAGGCGAGGGTGGTATTTTCTGCTGGAATCAGGCCCGTCCTTACCTGAAGGATAATCTTGTTGTCGCTAATGAAGAAGAGGGGATCGCCGTAGATCGCAGCAGTAAACCGTATATCGATCGCAATACGGTCAGCGGCAACGGAATCGGCCTGATCGTGCCGTCGCATGTCCCCTATGACTCGACAATGATTGCGGGTAATGGCGAAAATATCCGTTTGTTAACTGCCCGGCAGGAGGATGTGAAATG
>JBFFPW010000391.1:0-2019 GCA_041573815.1 Desulfuromonadales bacterium | reverse complement strand
CGAACCATTTGCCACTGGGTATCAGCCAGATCAAATGATTGTTCGGTCGGGCGGATACGAGCGAGACCACGACGGCAGCGCATCGAGAACTTCTGGCCATCAACGGCGAGCCAGAGGGCACTCCCTTCAGCCGAAAGGAGCTCCATTAGAGTATCGAGAATTAAATCGCCAAGACGGTCCAGATCGTCGACCTTGAGCAGATCAAGGCATTTCCGGTATTGAGCCAGAGTTGCATGAAATTCAATATTTTCATCGATGAGGCGTTGGTGTTCAAGATTAACAGATTGCCGGTAAAGGATGCGGTTGACCAACAGTTGAAATTCTTCATGATTGATCGGCTTGAGCAGATAATCGGTCACACCCAGCTTCATAGCCTGAATGGCATGCGGGACTTCCTTTTGTCCGGTCACAACAAGAACATCCTGCTGCTGATTTAATCGGTGAATGGAGTCAAGTAAAGAGAAGCCATCTAGGTCGGGAAGAGACACCTCGGTAATAACGAGGTCGAAATCATCTTTTTTCAGAGCTTCAAGGCCTTCAGCCGCACTGGTGACCGTGCGAACAAAAAACCCCTCCGACTCCAGCGTATTTCGATAAAAACGCTGATAGAAGGATTCGTTATCAATGGCAAGGATACGTCCCTTCGCCATTCACCTGCCCCCTTGCAATAAGTTATGCGGCTTTGACATTAACGACTTCACCCAACTGGGTGTTACGGAAATTCTTAATGATCCGGACCGGAATGGTCCGACCGATCAGTTCCTTGCCACCCGGAAAATTAACAATGCGGTTCCAGGTGTTGCGACCGAACAGTTGGCCCTCACCCTGTTTACTCTCCCCTTCAACCAGCACCGAAACAACATGATCGACATCGTTGTCCCAGAAAGAAAGACTGATATCCTGCTGAGATGCAATTAATCGATCAAAACGTTCTTGCTTCACCTCGGGCGTCAGAACCTCTTCCAGTTCAGCTGCCGCTGTTCCAGGCCGTCTGGAATAAAGGAAAGTAAAAGCATCGGCATACCTGACTTTTTCAACCATATCAAGTGTCTGCTCAAAGTCTTCTTCAGTTTCGCCGGGAAAACCGACAATAATATCTGTTGTAAAACGGATATCAGGGCAGACTTCCCGCAAACGCTCGACCAGGGACAAGTACTGCTGACGATTGTAGCCTCTGTTCATTTTTCCCAGAATCGCATCAGAGCCGCTTTGCACTGGCAAATGAATGTGATGACAGAGCTTCTCCAACCGGCCAAAACAGTCAATCAGCTCATCAGACATATCCTTCGGATGCGAGGTTGTAAAACGGATCCGCTCAATGCCGTCTATGCGATTCACCTCTTCAAGCAGCCGAGCAAAAGATATTTCACCCTCTTCACGAAGACCATATGAATTGACATTCTGACCGATCAGGGTCACTTCCTTGACCCCTTCAGCAGCCAGTGCTGTGACTTCTTCGATAACTTCCCGACTGGGGCGACTGATTTCCCGGCCGCGAACATGCGGAACGATACAGTAGGTACAAAAATTGTCGCATCCCTGCATAATCGTCACAAACCGGTTAACCGTGTCACCTTCAGACCGACTCGGGAAGAGATTCAGTCGCGTCTCCTTATCAAGAAAGTCGGTCTCCTGGAACCGACCCTCTTCCGCCTCGACTTTAAGCACCATTTCCGGCAATTTGTGGACATTGTGAGTACCAAAAACGATGTCGAGATGGGGGATTTTTTCAAGAAGCTTTTCCCCTTCCTGCTGGGCAACACAGCCACCGACACCGACAATAAGACCAGGACGCCGGTCTTTTATCGGCTTGAAGCGACCAAGGTGCCCATAAACTTTCCGCTCGGCGCGGTCACGAACCGAACAGGTGTTTAACAGAACCAGATCTGCATTTTCGGCAGAATCGACCTGACGATAACCAATCTGGGAAAGAAGGTCGATGATTCGCTCCGAATCAACAACATTCATCTGACAGCCAAATGTTTCGAGATAAACCGTTTTGTCCATAAAATCAATTCT
>JBFFPW010000390.1:0-2037 GCA_041573815.1 Desulfuromonadales bacterium | reverse complement strand
CTCTTCGTATGCCAGCAAGTCCTGCTGCCAACCGGTTAATTTTTGCTGCAAATGATGCAGGTCCAGGTAATTGTTCAAAGACTCCTGGAATTCATGCGAGACCATCAGGTCAAGCAGGTAAAAGGTCTCCGGCATTTCAGGAAGCTCGCGTAATTCGACAATCCAGGCAGTCTCCTGCTTAACTTCTTCCCGCACAAGGGCTTTGAGGAAACGACCCTCACGAATGCTGGCAATCGAGTCTGTCAGTCTATTAATCTCGACCCCGAAGTCCTCAACAGCCTTACCATAGAGACGTGCAGCGTTATTATAGCTATTGAGTTTGCCGTAGCAGTACGGCACGGCAAGCATCGCCTCCTGAACCGCCGAATCGGTAACGTCCCGCTCGGACAACAGCGTCCATGGCACCAGGGCCTGTTTATAACTCTCCTGTAAAATGGCCGCCCAACCCGCTGAGAGTAAAGCCTGTGACGAAAAAGGCCCATCCAGACGGACACGGTCAAGGATTAATCTGGACTGTTCGTATGAACCATCCCTGAGTAATTGTTCCCCAAGCATGAGGTTCGCTTTGTCACGGATTGACAAGATCATCTCATCATCGCTGGATATCTGTCCGGCAAGATCAAGTTGGTCGTACCCTTCAGTTTTATTATCATTCAGCAGATGCGCTATGCCGAGATTGTAGCCGGTAAAACCGAGGAGACTCCGGGTGTTTTGACTTTGCGCGGGAAGTCCGAGAAAGGTTTGTGACTTTTTGAGTTCATTCAGAGTGCTGATTGCATCGCTATAGCGACCATTGGCTATCAAGACCTGGCCCCGGAAAAAAGAGAGGTCATCAGCGATTTCTGGTGAAATTTTTCCGGTGATCCGATCAATAGTCAGCAGAGCGTCTTTTGGTTGCCCTTTTTGTAAATATAATTTCGCTAACCGGAGAAGAAAATTATTGCGCAATTCATCATCGACGTTTTTTTCAATAATGTTCAAAAGGGTCTGGCCATCACGGAGGAACAACCGATAGGATAGTTCAAAATCAATACGTGAAGATTCGACCTGACTGCGAGCTGTGGAAGGAAGATCTATTTTTGAATCAAATTTTGTACGCCGTACCAATTCATTATCAAGGCGATTGATCGCATCGAACCACTCTCCCTGGGACGCATAGAAGAGAGCCTCCCTGATGGCGAGGTCCTGAAGTTCACCCGAAGCACTTTTACTGTCCGCCAAGACATTGGTGGACAGAAGAAGAACAAACGTTATAAAAAATAAACAGCGGTTCAACGTTTACTACCTGTTGATCAATGTGATCGTATTTTCGGATAATGACAGTTCGGCGATTCCGGCCTTAAGTTCTTTTTTAACCGGAAAGCTCTTAACAATCCGGACAGTGTCTCCGGAAGCAGACTGACCTCGCATCGTCACCTTCATATCATGCATGCCGAGGGTAACATTGCCGGTAAATATTTTTTGCACCCCGCCTGCATTGAAAGCTTCGATTTCATTGGCCGTGTAGAGATGATGTGCGACCTCTTTCCCGTCAAGTTCGATATCAACAGAATCCAGACGAAGCTTTGACTGATTGCGCAAAGAGATAAATATGGACATCTGTGTATGTGACGGATACAACAACTGCTCTTCAAGCTGGTCCAGTTCTTTAGCGATGGAAAGAACATCTTTCTTGACATTCTGTACCTGTTCACCAAGCCCTTTGACCTTCTGAGACTGTGCTTTCGCCTGCACATCGGTAACTGTCAAAAACAAAAAAACGGTGATAATGATTGCGGACACCATCATGGAAAAACTTGATCTTAAGGGGATTACAGTCATAACGAATATTTCTCTATGTATTAAATGAGTCAATCTGAATGGTCGCGCCTATAATAAAGCAAATCAGCACAAAAGTCAGTCAAGTATTAAGCAAAAAAAATGCCATCATCCTACCAATAGAAAAGAGTTGTTTTTACCCAGCCATCTACCATTACGACTTAACTGGCTCACCACGAAAACAACCGTGTCTTCAGTCTCGGGCTGAGCCGGGATTTT
>JBFFPW010000389.1:0-2048 GCA_041573815.1 Desulfuromonadales bacterium | reverse complement strand
CATTTCATGGTAATTTTGCTGTAGCTTATGAAGTATTGCCGAAGCAGTTACGGGTTGGATTAAATGGATATTTCTTTGAGCAAATCAGTGATACTAAAGTTGGTGGTGTAGTTGATCCCAGCTTTGAAGAAAGCGTAATGGCTATTGGCCCCGGTTTGGTCTACCACTTTTCTCAGGATTCGCATCTTTTCTTCAATGCTTATTTTGAAAGTAGTGCAGAAAATCGTCCAGAAGGCGAGCGTTATAATCTGCGATTTGTCCATCACTTTTAAGTCATTGCATAGCTGTGTAAATGTAAAAGGGCCACCCAATCGGGTGGCCCTTTTTTTGTTTGAATAATTAGTTTTCCCCTCCCCTGGAGGGAGGGGACTAAGGGGAGGGGGAGGTTTTTTAACTCACTTCCGGCAGCACATAATAAAAAACCGCAAAGAAATGAAAGGCGCTGCCGGCCAGGACAAAAACATGCCAGATCGCGTGGTGGAAGCGCATCTGTTTCCAGATGTAAAAAGCGGTGCCAAGGGTATAGGCCAGGCCACCATAGAGCAGTAGCAGGAACCCTTCCGTTGGAATCACATCCAGTAACGGCTTGACTGCGACAACGATCGCCCAGCCCATCAGGACGTAGAGAGCCACCGTAAGTGAAACCCAGCTTTTTTGCAGGGCCGTCTGGAACAGAATGCCGAGGATAGCCGCACCCCAGATCACACCGAGGAGACTCCATCCCCAGGGGCCGCGCAGGCTGACCAGGGTGAAGGGGGTGTACGTGCCGGCAATCAAAAGAAAAATTGCCGAATGATCGAGGATCCGCATCACCGATTTGAACCTCGGTGAGGGGATGCTGTGGTAGAGGGTTGAAATGGTATAAAGCAAAACCAGGGTTGTGCCGTAAATAGCACAGCTGACGATATGCCAAATGGTGCCGTAGACGGCCGAGTAGTAAACGAGGGAAACCAGCCCGGCGATGGCCAGCCCGGCACCGAGACCGTGGGTGATGCTGTTGGCGATCTCTTCGCCAATGGTATAGCGAGAATCGGAGGTTCTGGCTGTCAGGTTTTGCCTGGAGAAAAGTCCCATAGTGCCCTCCCTGTTCTGTTGAGTGCTTTTTTTATGATAATCAATTATGGGCTTTTTTCAGGCAGGGAGAGGTAAAACTTTTGTAATTTCTTCGATGTTCACTCATTTGTCAAACGTTGACAGTCCCTGCCTCGGGTGTTACTTTTACACGCTTTAGTCAAACTTTTAGCAAGTTGGAGACGGTTTATGGAACATCGTCATCAAATATTGATCGAAACGGTCAAGCGGCTTATCCGTCGTGATGCCCGACACAATATCGCCAAGGTGTTAGCAAAGAGCCATCCGGCCGATGTTGCCTACCTGTTTCGCGAACTTGAATTGCGTCATCAGCATATTCTTTTCAACCTGATTGAAAACACCGAAACTTCAGCAACAGTTATTTCTGAACTCGATCCTGAAGTTGGTGCCGAACTGTTGTCTGAGTTGGATAAGGAAGCGATTACCGAAGTCCTCGAAGAGATGGCTTACGATGACGCGGCCGATGTTATTCAGAACCTTCCGGAAGAGTTGGCTGACGAAATCCTGCAACATATGGAAGAAGCAGATTCGCAGGAAATCGAGCAGCTCATGCAGTACGATGAGGACACGGCCGGTGGTATTATGGCGACCGAGTTTTTCTCGCTGCAGGAGGACTTGACGGTCAAGGAAGCAATCGAGGCGTTGCAGGAGCAGGAAGATGCCGAGATGGTTTTCTATCTCTACGTCACCAATGCCCATAACCAGCTGGTCGGTATTCTCTCGTTGCGCAAATTGTTGACTGTTTCACCGGCGCGTAAACTGAAAGACATCATGGCCGGTGATGTCATCAGCGTTCGAACTGATATGGACCAGGAAGAGGTTGCCAAGGTTGTCGAGAAATACAATATCCTGGCCGTCCCGGTTGTTGATGAAGCCAATAAACTGATGGGTATTATCACCGTCGATGACATCATTGATGTCATCCGGGCCGAAGCGACCGAAGATATCTACAAGAT
>JBFFPW010000388.1:0-2054 GCA_041573815.1 Desulfuromonadales bacterium | reverse complement strand
GAATCTGCTTAGTGAGGCAGGTGCTGAATGGTCCGACGAATCCAGGCCAGACGATTCTTCTTTGGCACTGAGAAATCAAGTTTGATCGGTTGTCTGACGCGAGATTTTGAATCTATTCTGGCTTCTTCGGGAATCCAGTCAGAGGCCTGACGTGCCATGTCTTCGTAGGCGGTTTCGCGGAGATTCCGGTCAAGGGCCTTAGTAGCTTTGCTCATAAGTACGGGTAGGATTGCCATGATTTTGCCTCATTCTTTATAAAGTTCCCAGAATCCAAATATTAACGATGATCTGGGTAAGTTGTTTTGTAATGGTAAGACCACTTGCCATGCCCGTCAATAGGGGATTTTTTGTAAAATGCTGTTTTTAAAAGAGAAAGAGGCGGCGAAAGCCTGAAATTTAAAGGGGTTCCGGTGTGCGTTTTTTTTTGAAAAAAATGTAAAAAAATACCCTTTGATGGTTTTTGAGACGCTGTCTTTCATTTATTCGCGATTTTTGCGTACAAAGCTTTGACTTTTCGGACAGGATTAAAACTGTTTTTGGTCGTTAAATTGAGAACTTAATGCTATAAATATACGGTGTTTTGCTTGAGGGCTTTAGGTATTATCTTTCCCTACATTGAAATCTGAAGGAGGTTCACAGTGCGACATTTCGGAAAATGGCTCATTTGTGCTTTCATAATCTGTCTCTTCCCCTTGCTGGGTGTGGCTGCTGCCGAGCTTGAAATCCCATCAGTCAAGGTTGAACAAGCTCCTGAGATTGATGGTGCCGGTATGGACCCCGCCTGGAAGGCAGTGAAGCCGGTAGCGATTGATGATTCCGCCTCGGGAGACAAGATCCTGCTGCGTTCCGTTTATACCGACAACCAGGTTTTCTTCCTGGTGCAATATCCCGATTCTGCTGAGAATTTTTTGCACAAACCCTGGGTCTGGAATGCGGCTGAGAAAAAATATGAATCAGGTCCGCATCGCGAGGACACCTTCGTCTTCAAGTGGAGCATGATGGATCATGATGTCGACCTGTCGAACTTCTCTGATGATGATTACCGCGCCGACATCTGGTACTGGAAAGCCAATCGCACCAACCCGGCCGGTTATGCGGACGACAAGACCCAGATCCTGGGATCGAAGCCGATCAAGAAATCAACTGAATTAACCAGCGTGAGCGGGAAGACTCGCCACCTCGGTCGCTACAGCGATGCTGGCAAGCCCCCCTACCAGGAACTTAAAACGATCACCGAGTACCAGGGTGACCTGGTGAACCGCTACCCAGCCGCCACACCTGAAGGCAGTCGGGCCGATGTGCATGCCAAGGGCGTCTGGAATGGCGGCTTCCGCACGGTCGAGTATGCCCGGGCGCTGCAGACCGGTCATGACGATGATCTGCAGTTTGATCCGGCATCAGGAAAAAGCTACCTGTTCGGCGTCTCTATCTTCAGCCTCTACGGCAGGCCACATATTGAGAACAGCCCTAACTATTACGGCCGTGGCAGGGTTTCCGAGCCTTTGCGCTTGAAGTTTCAGTAATTCTATCAGTATATGATTGGAAAAGGCCCGAAGCGTCTAGCTTCGGGCCTTTTCGTTGTGCTCGTCTTTGGGCGTTGTTTGTCAGTCTTTGTAGTCCGCCAAAAAATCCATCGCCTCGTCAACCGTATCGAAAAGATAAAAGCGCCGTTTGCTGAACATGGCAACAGCGTTGAAGACAACCTTGTAAAGACCCGTCACGCCAACAATCGCTCCTGCTTTGACATAGGGCTCATTGCCCCTCGCCAGTTGTTTGAGTTTGGAGATAGTCTCTCCGCTGAAGGCGCTTCCTCCTGAAATGGTCAGGGTTAATACTGATTTTGGGGGTTGTTGACGAACTTGCAAAATACAATCTTCAATGACCTCGTTCATTTCATCGAGAGTGGCATCTCTACAATCCATGACATAAATTTGCTTGCCCTTGTGTTCTACGAATTTGGCACGGTCCATAGTCAACTCCTCGAGGTTCCTTGATGCTTAAATCTTTATGGGCACATTATCTATGATAAGTTGCCGACTGAGAAGAAGAAAATG
>JBFFPW010000387.1:0-2076 GCA_041573815.1 Desulfuromonadales bacterium | reverse complement strand
TTTTTCAGTGCGTTGGCCAGGTAAAACGGATTACCACACATTTTGGCACCCCCCTGGTCAGCCAGGTACTCGCGCGAACGGGAGATCGCCATCTGCACCAGCATCGCTGCTATCGGCGCCAGGATCATGGTGGCAATCAAGGCCAATGGATTACTATCTTCATCATCACGACTACCACCAAAGATCATCGCCCATTGGGCCATATGCGCCAGGTAGGAGATCGCTCCGGCGACGGTTGCCGCGATCGAGCCGATCAGGATATCGCGATGTTTGACGTGGCTGAGTTCATGCGCCATGACCCCCATCAACTCTTCGCGAGTCAGAATCTGCATCAAGCCTTCGGTTGCGGCCACCACGGCATGCTCCGGATTACGACCGGTGGCAAAAGCATTCGGCGCCGGTTGCGGCAGAATGTAAACCTTCGGCATGGTCATACTGTTACGCTGGCAAAGTTCGGCGACCACGTCGTAAAGTTCACCGTTGGTCACTTCCTGACCACGGTACATCTTAATAACAATCTTATCTGAGAACCAGTAACTGCCGAGGTTCATCACTCCGGCAAAGACCAGCGCAATCATTGCGCCATTCTGGCCCCCGAGGGCACCACCGGCAAAGACCAGGACCATGGTCAGCACCGTCATCAACATAATAGTTCGCAGGGTATTCATTATCTCAATTCCTCATATTTTTTTCTGGCAAATCTGATAACACCAGGTAATCCCAATCTAATAATCCGGGATGGAAAATCAAGGGGCAGGAACAACATATTCGTCCAGAACCTTTTCGACTTCGTCCATGATGATGTTGGTATTGAAACAGGGGCCGTTCGGTCGGTGGTTTAACACGCCGATAACCGGCAGGGGATAAGAATCGCGAATTCCAGAGGTCAGATCTCGTTCACAGGCGACAGCGAGGATAAACTTCGGACGTCTTTCAACGATGATCTTACGGGCCAGGGTGCCACCGGTAGCGACGGCGATATCGATACCGCGCTTTTGTGCCGCATCAGAGAGACCGGAGATATCACATTTGCCGCACTGTACGCAACGGCTGACATCGCCGGTTATCTTGATATCACAATCGAACAACTGAATACAGTGTGGCAACAGGATAAGCGCCCGATCCGGCGTCACCCGTAATTTCTTTGCCTTGACCAGTTGGTTATTGAGAGCAATAAAAGATTGCTGCAAGGTGTCCTTGTCGACACCGACCAGGCGACCGATCGAGATAATGCCGGGAAACAGGTAGCGAATGACCAGCTTACGCAAGCGTTGCGACAGAAAAAGATCGCGGCCGGTCAGCAGAGTCAGCACCAGCATGCCGAGGCCGCCGACAATAAAGAAGGCAAGAAGACCAAGAATAATGCCGAAAATGACCGGCAAGACCGGATGGATATTCACCAGTCCGACGGTCGGAACCCACCAGAGCAGGAAGGCAATCAGCAGAATAACGCCGGAGACCGCCGTCAACAAACCGATAAAAAGTCTCTTGCGCGGTTCTGATATTTCACTGTTGGTCAAAGGTGATTCGGTCATAAGTGTTAACCCAGCTTTTGTCCTTCAATCAGTTGGTGTCCCCGCAAAAAATCGGCCGCCGGCAGCATCTTCTTGCCCGGCAGTTGCAAGGCGCCGATCCGGACGACCCCATCACCGCAAGCCACATCGACCCCGTTTGTGTTTGCCGCGAGAACAGCACCCGGTTCACCGGCCCCTTCTGAGACCTCGGTACGGGATATTTTGAGAACTTCACCATCCAGCAGGGTAAAAGCACCCGGCCAGGGAGCTAAGCCACGCACCCGATCATGGATCTCCTGCGCCGAAAGCGTCCAGACAATCAAGCCATCCTCTTTTTTCATCATCGGCGCATAGGTACTGTTGTCATCCTGCTGTTTTTCTGGTGAAAGAGTCCCTTCCAGAACTTGCTGCAGAGTCTCTGCCATTGTCTCCCGACCCAGAACGGCAAGACGATCATGCAGTTCACCCGCCGTTTCATCCGGACCTATTTCCAAAGATTTTTTCACCAACATATCGCCAGTATCAAGCCCGGCATCCATCAGCATGGTGGTAATACCGGTGA
>JBFFPW010000386.1:0-2079 GCA_041573815.1 Desulfuromonadales bacterium | reverse complement strand
TCACAGATCGTGACCGTTTCCCGTGACTTTTTCGTTTTGGCCAAAACCGGACGTAGGCATGAAATCGATGAGAGGCACGATGCCCTCGAACCCTATGGCATAATGCAATTTGTGCGTTCCGGACGTTTGGCGGTGTCAGTAAAATCTACGGGCACAAGGTCTGTAAATTTTGCCATCAAAACAATTCCGGCCCGAAAAAATGTAATGCCTGCCACAACCGGGCCGCTGTCAAATAAAACGATTAAAAAAGCCCGGCATAATCGCCGGGCTTTTTAGTACCAATAGACTCTCTCACTTTAAATAGTCTCAGTCTTCAACAACATCTGCATCCTGCAAAAAAAACTGCATCAGTTCATCAAACGGACCCTGCCCACCAGCATGAACTTTTTTAACCAGAATTTCACCTAGCCTCGCTTCATTGTTTTTTGGGTCGGGGATTCGGTTCAACAGGTTCAACCCTTTGCGGCTTAACTTGACCTGTGAAAACTGGCCAGGAGGTTTAAATTCCGCATAACGAATAAAACCTTCCTCCTCGAGAAACACAACGGTGTAACGCATGGCCCGTTCAGCCATTGCCGGATTGGCTGATGATTTCAGGTCACCATGGTGCAGAGACGTCGGTGTCGGGAATTTTTCGTAGAGCCAGGCCAGCACCAGGGACGACCACTCGTAAAATCTATCCAGATTATCCATGCAACCCTCAGTTCATGAAAATGTGAAATAGATTGTCATCATACACTATTTATCGAATTTTTCCGAATACCCTTCTTTTTAATGCACATAATAGCCGGAAAAAGTCCTTAAATTCATTCAATGAGTCAACCATGGACTTTCCCGAACGTCTGATATAATAGAAACTTAATGAACCCAATCTTGGAGACGAACATGATACGGAACAGCATCTGGCTTTCTCTGATTGCGGCTATTCTCACCTTCAGTATCAGCTCAGCAGTCGCCGATAACCATGATTGGCCGAGGCAAATCGACAGCCGTGATGCGACTATCATCGTCTATCAACCGCAGCTAGAAAAATTTGAAAATGACATTCTCAGCGCCCGAGCGGCTGTTTCCGTGCAGCGGGCAACTGATACCGAACCGGTTTTCGGTGCCGTCTGGTTTGAAGCTCAGGCTGAAACCGATCGCGAACAGAGAAATGTCAGCCTCCTTAATGTCAGGGTGCTACAGAGCAAGTTTCCCGATGCGTCCAAAGAGCAGGAGAAGAAATTCAACCAGCTTTTCAATCGCGAGGCCTCAGGCTGGAACCTCGACATGTCACTCGACCAGGTCCTGGCGATGCTCGATGACAACAACCGCTCGAACATTGAAGTCACCGATCTCAAGAATGATCCTCCCAGGGTTTTCTTCCGCAAGCACCCGGCCCTGCTGGTGCTGATCGATGGCGAACCGAAGCTGCAGCCGACAACAATGAGCAAGGTGATGCGGGTCATCAACTCGCCAATGTATATCGTTTATGAGCCTTCTCTGAAATCCTACTATCTCAAGATCGGCGACGACTGGTTTGCCAGCCCCAAGGCCAAAGGGAAATGGCGCAGTGTTTCGCAACCACCAAGCGCGGTTCTCGATGTCGCTTCCCGGGAAGATTTTCCGCCGGTGCCGCCAGACGTTCAGAGTAGTCTCGACAAGAAACCGGAAATCATTGTCAGCTATGAGCCGGCCGAGCTGATCGTCTCCGATGGTGAGCCACAATATGCCTTGATTGAAGAGAGTGGTCTGCTCTACATGAGCAACAGCGACAGCGATGTCTTCATGGAGGTTGAGTCGCAGAACTACTATGTCGTGCTCTCCGGCCGGTGGTTCCGGTCACGTGTCTTGGGCGGACCCTGGCAATATGTCCCCCACGACAAACTGCCGAAGGTTTTTTGACTTCGGCAGTCTGGCGGTCTGATGCGTGGCAACGATGTGGTCTGTGTGCGGACAGATCCATAACTTTGCGCCCCTATCTCACGATAGGTTTGCCTTTTCGGGGATATGCAATCCACACATCTAAGGCAATTTCCGCAACATTAAAGTGACACTTTCATCATACAACTTTTTTGTATGCGATTCAAGAGGCTGGGC
>JBFFPW010000385.1:0-2079 GCA_041573815.1 Desulfuromonadales bacterium | reverse complement strand
TATTTTCATTAACTCATTTTGTATACAGTATGCAGGTAAATACCATAACGATGCTTGGAAAATCAAGGGAAAATTAAGCTGTGAGAACACCATTTAACGGGCTTTTTACGGGGCTTCGACAAGTCTTTCGCCAGGGTGGCATGCCGGAGGGGAAAGACCGGTTTTTTTTAATCAAAGAGAAAGGGGCGGCAATGGCAACCTGGCTCTGCTTTTGACGGCTATCTGAGGAGTCCTTGTTGATCCGCTCTTTTATGGAAAGTCGGGAAAGGACGTGATGATCCTGAAGCCCTTTTGTGCCGAGTCTTCACCGGCAAAATAAACCCAGTCCTGATCGAAACTAAAGGTTTTCACCGAGACCGAGGGCAGCAGGTAGTAATCCATTTCGATCGATGTTGCAAAACGTCTGCCTTCGGCCTTTTCCTGGAGATCCAGAAGCCTGACATCGGTGATATGGATATCTTTGAGCTTGTTGAAGGTGGCGAGGAAGTCTTTACGATTCTCCGGCAGCATGAACTCTGCGGCAACCTTGTACTGCTTCCAGCGGAGTGCATTCATGAAATCGTTGCGGCTTAATTCAGCAACCTCGTTGACCGACTTTTCAAGATGACTACTGCACGCCAATAGGGAGAAAAGAATGGCGGCTGTGCAAAAACCCTTCATAAAGTTCAAAATCACTGAAATTTCCTTTCTGCAACTTGCATCTTGCCCGGTCTCGGGTAGCATTAACTTCTCAAAAAGAAACGGAACTTTAGGGAAGTACGACAATGAGCATCAAGATAGAAATCTATACCAAGCTTTATTGTGCCTATTGTGATCGCGCCAAAGAGCTGTTACGCATCAAGGGTGTCAACTTTGTTGAGTATGATATCACTGATGACCAGCTCAAGGCAGCAGAAATGCAGCAACGCGCTCAAAACCAGAAGGTGCCGGGCATTTTTATCAACGATACTCCGATAGGCAGCTGCGTCGAACTGTTTGATCTCAACGAAAAAGGCGAACTGGATACCCTGATCGGCACTCCCTTTGCCTCTGGCGAAGCCTTTTAGTTCCTCCCACACGCCCTCCTGGCGGATCTCTCCGAAAACGAACACCTCCAGCACTCCTTCCGAGAGTGTCAAGACGGCACTGTTCTGAGCGTCGCGGTTTCCTCGATAAACTGGCGTAGAATTGCAGCAGTCAGACCCCAAACGGTGTGTTCTTCGAACTCATAGAAATCTACCGGATGCGTGCGGCCGAGGTGCTGCCAGTTTTCAACGCGATGGATCGACGGTTCCCGAAAATGATCCAGCGGGGCCTCAAAGATACCGGCTATTTCGAAAGGATCGTGTTGCAGGTTGTCGGGGCGTGGGATGGTGCCGACAAAGGGCACCACATGATAGCCGTGTACCGAGTAGAAATCATCCAGGCGGCCGAGGACTTCGACTTGCGAGCGGGCAATCCCCAACTCTTCCTCCGTTTCGCGCAGGGCTGTGGCACTTAAATCCGCATCACCGTGATCATAACCGCCACCGGGAAAGGAAATTTCTCCGGCGTGGTGTTCAAGATGTGCCGTGCGCTCGGTAAAAAGCAGGTAGTCGCGACCCTCGCGCTGATAGAGAGGAATCAGCACAGCGGCCGGCCGCAAGGAGGCAACCGGAATGGTTTTTTTGGGAAAAGCCTGCAGATGGCTGGCCAGGCGATTGCGGTCAAGCATCATGCGCTTGGGTTGGCAGCGTTTTCCCGTAAGGCGGTGATGGTCGCGGCATAATTCTCGGTGTTGAAAACCGCGCTACCGGCAACCAGAACGTCTGCGCCTGCGGCTACCACTTCACGAATGTTGTCGATCTTGACTCCGCCATCGACTTCCAACTCAGTGGAGAGACCACGTGCCGTGATGCGTTGACGCAGCGCGCGGATCTTATCGAGAGCCGAGGGAATAAAAGACTGACCGCCGAAACCGGGGTTGACCGACATGATCAGCACCAGGTCAAGTTCGTCGAGAATGACGTCGAGCGTCTCTACCGGTGTGGCCGGATTGAGTGAGACACCGGCTTTTTTGCCGAGGCTCTTGATCAACTGCACGGTGCGATGCAGGTGCGG
>JBFFPW010000384.1:0-2082 GCA_041573815.1 Desulfuromonadales bacterium | reverse complement strand
GACCTGTGCTGCATTGGTTCGATCAATACCGCCGATAGCGACAACCGGTTTGTTTACGGCTGCATTTATCTCTCGCAGGCGTTCCGGGCCGATCAGTTCGGCATCGGCTTTGGTATCGGTCGGGAACATGCTGCCGACCGCTATATAGTCTGCACCCTCGGCTTCCGCTTTTTGAGCCTGTTCGATCGTGCGGGTCGACACACCAATGGTTTTTTCGGGGCCAAGCAGTTGTCGTGCTTCACTGATTGACATGTCCTGTTGTCCAAGATGAACGCCGTCAGCATCAACAGCAAGTGCCAACTCTGGTGAATCATTAATCAGGAATAGTGCGTCGTGCTGATGACAAAGACCAGCAAGGCGTTTGGCAACAACTTTCTGCTCGTCGACAGACCTCTGCTTGTCGCGATACTGGACGATCTTCGCACCGCCCCGTAAGGCGGATTCGACCCTTTCATGAAGATTTTCATCATGATCCTGGTCCGTAATGATGTAAAGGCCTGAAATGTCCATCTGTTCCCGTAAATTAAATACGCCGCACCCGAGGACGGACGCGGCGTAACAATAAATGGCTTATTGAGTTGCGCGGCCGCTTCCCTCCGCCGGTATCACCCGGATCAGGTTCAAAGGGTCGTCCGCGAGCTGCGGATCTCTCAGTGAAACACTCCCCTAGTAGTCTTGTATATCGTTCTCAGCGGCTTGTTTTAATCAGCCGAGAACTATCCTGTTGTTCAGAAAATCAATCTCTTCGATTGTCCCGGCGACTTCGTTGGTCTTGCCATAGATGTCAATCATCTTCAGGGAGTTGTCTCCCGGGATAATTGTCGCTACATTGTCGAGAGATGACTCGTCGTCACCCTGTACAAGTAAAAAAGATCCTTCGTTGAAGCACATATTGATACCTCCAAGAATGGTGCATGACAGCCTATCGGAACTCGTCCGCTGGTGTCAACTGAATATCGGGTTGAGTTCTCATTAATAACGCTTTCCACTTTACAGCCTGAATTGCTGCATGTTAAGACTTTTGCTCATGATTTTTGAGGGAAGCGTACAGACTATGCCAACCGGATTACGCCCGACATATGCAGAGATTGATCTGGGTGCTCTACGCCATAATTATCACCTGATCCGAGAGGTCGCCGGAGCAGAGACGTCCCTGTTGGCTGTCGTCAAGGCGGACGCTTATGGACATGGCGCTGTTGAGGCCAGTAGGGTTTTTGTCGGCGAAGGTGCGCCTCTTTTGGCTGTTGCCCTGATTGAAGAAGCGATTGAACTGCGCGAAGCAGGAATCTCCCAGCCAATTCTGGTCATGGGGGGAATCCGGCCAGGTTGCGAGAAATACTTTCCCGAATTTGATTTGGTCCCCTATGTTTTTGATCTTGAGACCGCCAGTCGGCTTGCTCAAGTTTTTATGGATGCTGGCAAGGAATGTCATTATCATCTCAAGGTGGATACCGGCATGGGGCGTATTGGCATTCCTGTCGATGAACTCCCTACCACTCTGGCAGAACTGAAAAAACTCGACAATATGCAGATGCAGGGGGTGATGACGCATTTTGCCCTGGCCGATGTCCCGGATGATTCCTTGACCGAAACTCAAATTCACCGATTCCGCTCCGTCCTGAATCAGGTTCAACAGGCAGGATTTCGGCCAGAATATATCCATGCTGCCAACAGCGCCGGTATCTTTACCAGGAATATTCCGGAATGCAATCTGGCCCGACCCGGCATTGCCTTGTATGGGGGCTGGCCATCAGAGCACTTTGCGCATCTCGATTTGCGGCCAGTTATGAGCCTGCGCACGGAGATTGTTCAATTGAAGACTGTTCCGGCCGGCACCGGGATTTCTTATGGCCATAAATTTGTGACTGAGAAACCGACGAAAGTGGCGACTTTGCCGATTGGTTACGCCGATGGTTACAATCGACTTTTGACCAATAGAGGCGAGGTGTTGATTCGGGGCAAAAGAGCTTCAGTGATCGGTACCGTCTGGATGGACTGGATCATGGTTGATGTGACTGATATTGATGGGGCGGTTGTCGGCGATGAGGTGACACTGCTAGGACATGACAATCAGGGTAACGT
>JBFFPW010000383.1:0-2107 GCA_041573815.1 Desulfuromonadales bacterium | reverse complement strand
TTTTCGGCCTTTTCATTGAATAGTGGTGTCGCAACAGTCAGGGTTGGTTCTGTTGACAAAGGGGAAGGATAGACATTCTGCACAAAAGTCTCTTTCAGCCCCTCAATAAAATATTCATCGTGCCCCTGGTAGACATGTTCGTGTTCCGGGTTGGTTGAAAAAATGACGCGCCCCCCTTCAGGCGACAGTATTGCAATTTCCCGGAAATAGGGATTCCGCTTGATAAAAGCATTACTATTTTCAGACAGCTGTAAATAAGCATCTTTAAAATAACGATGGCCTTCTTCCCGGCTGAGAATAAGGGCCGAATTATCCCTGATCTCGGGAGATTTTGCCAGATAGACAATCTCCTGTTTCTGGTCATTAATCCATCGTTTCAGCTCATTTTCCTTCAACGTAACCGCAACCTTAAGGCGTTCATAAACTGAATCAATCAGCGCAAACCTGGCCTGAGTGTACGCAATAATACTGATGGCTATAACCGTCAGTAGAGAAAGAAACAGAAAACTCACCACGAGGCGAGCAACAAGCGATTGTCGAAAGAGCAGAAACCTCATAACTCCCCCCTCTGTACGATCTTTTTCAGCGAAACCTTCTCAGCCTGCAGGTTGACAACAACAACCCCTTTAACCGGGTCACCATTTTCAATAAAATCGACCGTTCCAGTGACCCCGTCATACGGATCCATGGCAATCATTGCTTTGCGTAAAGAGACACCATCGCGACGACCGGAATATTCGAGAGCCTTAAAGAGGAATTTCATGGCAACTTAGGTTAAAGCAGCAACAGCAACCGGTTCGTCATTAAATTCCCTCTGATACTTCGCCGTAAATTCTGCAGCTCCGGCAAAATCATCACTATTAATCCAATGAGTTGTCATGAAGGAATCATAAAATTCTGTTTGATGGGAGAACTTGTTAGCATTCCAGCCATCGGCACCAAGCAACCTGACGTTCAGGCCATTCTCGCGGGCAATTTTCGCCTGTATCTGCACGTCGGCAGCAAAACCTGGAAGATACAGGACATCGGGGTTTGCAGTCCTGATCCGATTGATGGTCTTTTTATAGTCGACCGTATCGTTAACAAATGGCTGATATGAGACAACAGCGCCGCCGAGGTCAAGATAAGTCGTGCTAAAGACTTCGGCAATTCCGGAGCTGTAAGGGTCGGTCCGGTCAAACAGAACAGCAGCTCGTCGTGAGCCCAGGTCATGATAGGCAAATCGGGCCATAACACTTCCCTGTTGTTCGTCGAGAAAACTCATCCGGAAAACATAATTGCGGCCCTGTGTCGTATAACTACTTGTCGACATCGGGCTGATGAAAGGTATTTGTGCCTTGTCGGCAAAAGCCCCGGCGGGGATGGCATCAACGCTGTAATGCAGGCCGACAATAGCAGACACGTTCTCAAGATTTGTCAGCTTGCGCATTGAGGCAACGGCTCTTTGCGGGCTGCTGGCGACACCCTCAACAATAAGCTCTATCGGTGTTAAACGGTTTTTCATGCGGACACCTCCCGCATTATTGATTTCGTCTACGGCCATACGGGCGGCATTTATCGTCGGAATCCCCACTCTCTCTTTATGTTGGTCTTCGGTATAGGCAATCACCCCTATTCGAACCGGACGTTCTTCGCCATCCACCTGCTTGCAAGCAGATAAAGACGACATTACGACAACAAAAACTAATATGTGAAGGGTGATTTTCATAGTATTATCAGCTGAATGAAGCATTCAGAATCTTACCATAATCTCCTTTAGCATTATGAATAAATAAAAACATGCCGCATCCATTTCTGAATGCGGCACATATAATCACAAATATATTTCTAGCAGTTTAGCTGGTTTTGACCGGCTTCCCTTCAAGAATCCACTGTTGCATCCCACCGTCTACTGAAACCAGGTTCTTGTAGCCCTTGGCAGCGAGATAACGAATTGCCGTTGGAGAGCGTTTCCCCTTGAGGCAAACAACAACAACCTTCTTGTTTTTTGGAACTTCGCTCAGGCGTATTTCCAATTCATCCAGTGGTACATGAACACGATTCGGAGAATCGATCCAGAATTTATCAGCGTCACGTTTGAGGCATACATCCAGCAGGACAAAATCAT
>JBFFPW010000382.1:0-2113 GCA_041573815.1 Desulfuromonadales bacterium | reverse complement strand
GAATTTCCGGAAGATGGTTACCAGGCCGAATATGTTCGCGACCTGGCGGCGCAGCTGCTTAAGGAAGAACCGGATATTTTGAAGCTTGATACCAGCGAGATCGTTCAACGCAGCTCTGCTTTTGGCGTCAAGCACGTTCTCGAATGGATCGGCACCGACCTTGAGGCCTTCGGTATCACCTTTGATCATTGGTACAGTGAGCAAAGCCTCTACGATCGGGATATGGTCAACACCGAGTTGTCAAAACTGGCAGATAAGGGTCTGACCTTTGAACAGGATGGCGCTCTCTGGTTTCGCACCACCGAATATGGCGATGATAAGGATCGAGTGCTGATCAAGTCTGATGGCAGCCCGACCTATTTTGCCTCCGATGTCGCTTACCATATGGAGAAGTTCGAACGGGGATTTGATTCCGTTATTGATGTCTGGGGTGCTGATCATCACGGTTATGTTCCGCGGATGAAGGCGGTCCTGTCGGGGCTCGGTCATCCGCCGGAAGATCTCGATGTGCTTCTGATCCAGATGGTGAACCTGTTACGCGACGGACAGCCGTTTACCATGGGCAAGCGATCCGGTAATTTCATTACTCTGCGCGACGTCGTTGATGAAGTTGGTCGTGATGCCTGCCGGTTTATTTTCCTGATGCGTCGTTCCGACAGTCATCTCGATTTCGACCTCGAACTGGCCAAACAGCAAAGTAACGACAACCCGGTTTACTATGTTCAGTATGCCCATGCCCGGGTTTGCAGCATCAACAAGAATGCCGCCGAACAGAATATTGCGTTGCCGCAACCGGGTGAAGTCGATTTTTCCTGTCTTGAGCGCGAAGATGAACTGGCACTGACCCGTCAGCTGGCCCGTTTCCAGGAGACGGTGGTCGGCGCGGCCGAAAGTCATGAACCGCATCGGGTGGTCTTCTATATGCAGGAGTTGGCGTCACAGTTCCATAGCTATTACAATCGGACCAAAGTTTTGGTCGACGATGTGCCGACCAGTCAGGCACGGCTTTACCTGGTGAACTGTGTGCGGATTGTTTTGGCAAATGCTTTGAATATGCTTGGAGTCTCGGCTCCGGA
Source organism: Desulfuromonadales bacterium (assembly GCA_041573815.1). Lineage (GTDB taxonomy): Bacteria > Desulfobacterota > Desulfuromonadia > Desulfuromonadales > UBA2294 > BM707. The sequence continues at coordinate 1,037 of JBFFPW010000382.1, read as the reverse complement.
ATCGATGTAATGCGAAAGGTTGGCAAGAATGGTTGATGTACGTACCCGCGGTGAACGACGCTCAGAAAAAAAGCAATCCTTTGTTCTGATTGCGTTTCTGGTGACGGTGGCGATTGTCTGTTTTGCCTCAGGGTTTATGGTTGGTCGAAATACCGCTGCTAAAACAGCTGTTTCGGTCGCTGAAAATGACAATGCTTCCCGGATGTCGATTGCCAGGAAAGCTGTTGAGGCCAAGGCGGTCGAGCAGAAAAAAGAGACAGAGAAACTGACATTTTATGAGGCGTTGCCGAAGGGAGAGCAACAGCCACTCGGTAGTGGTATCAACCTGCCGCCGCAAACAGAGGAAAATACGGAGCCCGCCAAAGCGCTGGTCGTGAAGACGGAGACGAAGCAAGCGATTCCCGCCAAGGTTTTTGAGGCGGCCAAAGTCGAACAAGCTGCGCCCAAACCAACTTCGATTGTCAAGTCAGCCAAGCCGCAAGTTGATTCGGAAAAGGTTAAATATATTCTTCAGGTGGCTTCTTTTTCACAGCCGGATGAGGCCGGAAAGCTGCTGGGTAAACTGACCCAGGGTGGCTACGATGTCTATGTGCAGCAGGCCGACCTTGGCAGCAAGGGCGTCTGGTACCGTGTCTTTGTTGGGCCGGTGACCGGCAAGAGTCGTGCGACGTCACTGCAGGGGAAAATCGAGAAGGAATTCAAGGTTAAGCCGATCCTGAGAAAGTCCTGAAAAACATCTTGAGAAAATAAGGTATTAGGGGTTGACAGCCCTCGGTCAAAGGTATATATTCCGTCTTCGTTGTCGCGGGGTGGAGCAGTCTGGTAGCTCGTCGGGCTCATAACCCGGAGGTCGGAGGTTCAAATCCTCTCCCCGCAACCAAACAAATCAGGGACTTGCGTAATCGCAGGTCCCTTTTTTATTGCTCAAAAGGTCGATTTGTACCCTAAATTGTACCCTAAAGGTTTTGGGACTTGCATAAACACTAACGTTTCAAGGAGGTTAGTCATGGCATGTCTCAAGAAAAGAGGGAATACAT
>JBFFPW010000381.1:0-2115 GCA_041573815.1 Desulfuromonadales bacterium | reverse complement strand
TTTTGGGTAAAATCAAAACAAAAAAGTCTTAGAGCTTTTGCATTTCAACAAAAAGCAGTTCAGTTTTTAAGCTCTTGACTCTCTCTGCGTCTCTGCGTCTCTGCGTTAAAATTGTATTTGATCTTCTTGGTGGGCTTGGTGGTCAAAAAAAACCCCGGGCGGGGACCCGGGGAGTCGCAATTATCTCTTTTTCGGGGTTCAACAGCTGCACTCTGGAGGAGATTTGATAGCTGTAAAAGAAATAATGCGAAACTGTTGCTACTGTTTCGGAGAGAACTTGTTTTTAAGTTCTGCTAAAATATTTTAGCGAAAATAATGTTTTTTACCTCTCAGGTCAAGAAAAAAGTCAAAAGATGACAAAAATCACCGAATTTCAGGCAGATGCAGTTTTTGTGAAGAAATATTTCCTTCTGCCCAAGAGTAAAATTGCCTATCTCCGATTTGTGCTCGAAAGCTATGACGGGATTGCTTTTGTCAGGACGTTGGATTCCGGGCAGGCGCTGGTCGAGATTGCCTATCCGCCAAGCCGGCGGCTTGATGCCGAACAACTCCTTGAGGCACTGCAAAAAGAAACCGGGATGACTGCTACGGTCGTCCCGGCTGAAGGTTACGAGCCGATCTGAAATTCAACGGGTGACAACACTGAATTCTGGCGGATCATCAATCGCCTTCTTGACCGCACATTGATCGGTCGCCCGGATAATTGATTTGTGATACTTCTCCGGGAAGCCATCTGGCAGGTGAATGACAATGTTGACGGCGTCAAGCCGCTTGGTTTCCGGATTTCGTTCTGTATCGAGAGACAACCGCATGCCGGTCGTGTCGATTTGGCGCTGCTGACAGAACCGGAGGGCGAAGAAACCGGCGCAAGATCCAAGCGATGATAGAAAAAGATCAAACGGCGATGGGGCGCTGTTGTTGCCGCCATTGACTTCCGGCTGATCGGTCCTGGTTGTGAAACCTTTGTACTCGGTGTTGACGGCGACGCCGCCCGGGAATGTTATTTCCATCATGTCGTTCTCTCCTCTATTGATCACCAGCTCTTGCCGAGCGGTTCCAGTTTTGTGATTGTATACTTCCGGCTGCCAAGCCCAACTTTTTCTGCTTGTTCAAGAGTTGTCTCCCAGTTGATTTTCGGGTAGACGCCGCGGAACTTGTCGCAGCCCGGCTCGTGGCCATTTTGCAGAGCGGTATCGTTCAGACCCGTCGCCTGGTTGACCAGATCAGCGCAGGCTTGATCGAGGGCGACGGGGTCGGTTGAGGCCAGAATGCCAATGTCAGCGACGATTGGCGCATCCGAATGGCCATAGCAGTCGCAAGCCGGTGAGACCTGGGTGACAAAATTGATAAACAGCAGTTTCCCGTCTTTGCCACTGGTCGCACCCCGGGCATAATCAGCCATTTTCTTCATGACCAATTCGGACTGTTCATTCCATTGAATCTGGATGGCTTGTTGTTCACAAGCAGTAATGCAACGACCACAACCGGTGCATCGTTCGGCATCGACAAGGGCCTTGCCTTCAGTCATGCTGATCGCATCATGGGCACAGGCCGAAAGGCAGACGGCGCAGGCATTGCAACGTTCTTCCGCGACTTCCGGGGCGACAGTGGAATGTTGTTCCATTTTGCCTTCGCGGCTGGAGCAACCCATGGCGAGATTCTTGATGGCGCCACCGATGCCGGTCAGTTCATGACACTTGAAATGTGAGAGGGTAATCATGCCGTCGGCTTCAAGAATTTCCAGTCCGATATCGACCGAATCGAGAATACCACCCTCGACCGGTACGCGACGAGATGAATGGCCACGCAGGCCGTCACTCATGATCAGTGGCGCGCCGACGACGGCGTAGGCGAATCCGTTCTCAATGGCACAATTCAGAGCCGAAACTGCCTCCTTGCGCTGTCCCGGATAAAGGGTGCTGGAGTCGGTCAGGAACGGTTTGCCACCCAACTCTTTGACCCGGTCAACCACTTGGCGGACGAAGGTTGGCCGGATGTAGGCATGTCCTCCTTTTTCACCGAAGTGGAGTTTAACTGCAACCATGTCGCCGGAGCGGATCTGTTTTTCAATGCCGCAACAATCGATCAGCCGTAGAAGTTTGGCGAAAAGGTTTT
>JBFFPW010000380.1:0-2133 GCA_041573815.1 Desulfuromonadales bacterium | reverse complement strand
AGAATTAGACACCAAAAAAACGCTTCAGCACTGTTCCCAATGCTGCCCCCCCTAAAACGCAAAAATCCACCTTCCGATTTGAAGATGGATTGTATGTTTAATAACAGATTGAAAACATAATTTTCTCTTCGGTGGCTAGGCTACCCACATGGGGCCCTTGGCTCTGCGTCCCGCAGTTGCTCACGGTTTGCTATTATCGGAGAAACACAAAATATTTAGCTACGTCAAACTAACAAAGTCGAATTGACATATCAACATTTCTAATCTTTAACCACCATGTGGTATTAAGTACACTGGTTGGCGGGACAATAAATCAAAGATCATTGAGTAACCGATAAACCACCTGCTGCAAGTCCCAGACTTCGGCCGCCATCTTTTCATCACCCGCCTCAAGATAATCGAGGCGTGAACGATCAAGGTTACTATGGGCATTCATCAAGACCGGGGTCAGTTCATGCTCTAGCCGGATTCTCGGGATCTCCCCAACCGACTCTCGTAATTCATCAAGAATTCTGTCGGATTTCTTCAGAGCCTTCAGGGCATCCTTCAAAGGCCCTTCAACCCCTTCACCAGCTTTTTTCTTCTGAATTGACGTAAATCTTCTGACTTCTTCAGACAACGCGCGATAACGATCAGATATGGACATCTCGAGATAACTCCTCGGTAAGTATTTTTGAATCAGCTCTACGGTTCGCTATCATAGTCGAAAGTCGGCCTGAACGCCAATGGAAATGGGAAAAAACATTGACTTCGATTCAAGCCTACTGCTAGTTTAGCGGAGCAAAACAAGAATTGATTGCCCTAGGGGAGTGTCACACTGAGAGCCTTGAACACGTCGAGGCGACCCTTTGAACCTGATCCGGATTATACCGGCGTAGGGAAGCGGCGACGGAAGTACCGGAAACGGGCCGCCTGCTGCGGTCCTTTTTTGTTTTCTACTGAGAGAATGATGCAGATAACTCTGAATGAAAAATCGATCACCATCGCCGCCGGCGAGACCCTGTACCAGTTGCGCGAGCAACACAAACCGGAGGCGGATGTACTGATTCACAACGGCCATGCGGTTCGGGATGAGGTATCGGTTGCTGATGGCGACCGGGTCGTTCTGATCAAACGGGGTGAAAAACCAACGGCCGAGGAGATGGAGTCGCTGCTGCTCTCCCGGCACACTCCCGGTGTGCACGAGAAGATAAAAGATGCGACAGTCGGCATCGCCGGCGTCGGTGGCCTCGGCTCCGCCATTGCCGTCGCCCTGGGCCGCTCCGGTGTCGGCCGCCTGATTCTCGCTGACTTCGATATCGTCGAGCCGTCGAACCTGAACCGTCAGCAGTATTTTGTCGACCAGCTCGGCCTGCCGAAGGTCGATGCACTGAAAGAGAACCTGAAACGGATCAACCCGTACGTACAGGTCGCCACCTTTTACGGCCGCCTCGATGCCGGGAATATCCCACAGGTTTTCAGCGGCGTTGATGTCATGGTCGAAGCCTTTGACGCCGCCGACCAGAAGGCTCTGCTGGTTGAAACGTTTCGCCAGAGCTTTCCGGATACCCCGTTGGTGGCAGCCTCGGGCTTGGCCGGCCATGAAACAGCCAACTCCATCGCCACCCGTAAAGCCGGCAACAATTTCTACCTGGTCGGCGATGGTATCACCGGCGCGGAACCGGGCCGGGGACTGATGGCCCCGCGGGTCGGCGTCGCCGCCCATCACCAGGCAAACGCGGTCTTGCGACTGTTACTGAACGAGGAGCCCTGATCATTATGGACATCACTGTTAACGGAAAAAAACAGCAGGTCGCAACGGACAGCACCCTGGGCCAACTACTCGACACACTCAAGCTCGATCCGGCCCGCGTCGCGGTAGAGCGAAACCTGAATGTTGTCATGCGAGAGAGTTTTGCGGAAACAATTCTGGCCGAGAATGATACTCTGGAGATCGTCCAGTTTGTTGGCGGTGGGTAGGATGAACAAAACCTGTTGAGCCACCAAGGACACCAAGAAGTTCAACAATAGGTCCAAACTAAAACACAATGATTCAAAGGTAGCCTTAAACCTCTATCAGAGAAAAAAACAAAACTTTTTTAGTTTCATGTCTTAAACCGAAAGTTTTATGCTTTTGCTTTCCTTGGTGCCCTT
>JBFFPW010000379.1:0-2142 GCA_041573815.1 Desulfuromonadales bacterium | reverse complement strand
GGCTGTGCGGAATTTGCATCAGGAGATAAAGAGCCAGGCGTGTCTTGTCGAGATTAATGATCTTCCTTACGGAGAATATGCTGTCAGTTTTCTTCATGATGAAAATCTGAACGGTAAAATGGAAGCCAGCTTGCTCGGGATTCCGAAAGAAGGGTTTGGCTTTTCCGGGAACTCAAAATCAAAAATGGGCCCGCCCGATTATGACGACGTTCGCTTTTTGCTTCTGGTTCCTGAGAAACGGATCAAGGTTGTTGCTCAGTACGAAACAGTGGGGCGCGAGAAAAAACGGATGATGCAGGAGAAGAAGTCGAGATAGTTAGAATCTCTTGGCGACTTTATGCCTTTGCGTTAAAGTTATTGTTCATTTTATTCTTCAAGGGTTTTATATGGGATATCGCAACTTACAGGAAACCGTCGCTGATCTCGAGCGGCACGGCCAACTGATTCGGATTGACCAGGAGGTCGATGCGCATCTCGAGGTCGGGGCGATGCAGCGGCGGGTTTACCAGGCCGGTGGCCCGGCTCTGCTGTTTACCCGGGTCAAGGATTGCGCCTTTCCGATGCTCGGCAATCTGTACGGCACCCTGGAGCGGACCCGGTTTCTGTTCCGTGACACCTTGCCGACTATCGAAAAGATGGTCGCCTGCAAGCTCAACCCGGCGGCCGTCTTAAAAAACCCTCTGAAACTGCCGGGGCTCGGTCTGTCAGCGCTTAACCTGCTGCCTAAGAAGGTCAGCAATGGCCCGATTCTTTCTCATCAAACAACAGTCGACAAGATGCCGCAACTGGTCTCCTGGCCGGATGATGGCGGTGCCTTTATTACCTTGCCACAGGTTTATAGCGAAGCATCTGCCGGCGGTTTCCGCAACTCAAATCTCGGTATGTACCGGGTACAGATCTCTGGCAACCAGTATGAACAGAACCGTGAGGTTGGCCTGCATTACCAGATCCATCGGGGTATTGGTGTTCATCATGCCGAGGCCGTTGCCAGCGGTACACCGCTGAAGGTCAATATTTTTGTCGGCGGTCCGCCGAGTATGGCGGTGGCGGCGGTGATGCCGCTGCCGGAAGGAATGCCGGAGCTCTCTTTTGCCGGATTGCTCGGTGGTCATCGGATGCCGATGGTCTGTCGTCCCGGTTATCTGCCGATGCCGGCCGAGGCCGACTTCTGTATTGTTGGTAGCATTGACCCGAACAAAACGAAGCCTGAAGGTCCGTTTGGCGATCACCTCGGCTACTATAGTCTGCAACATGACTTCCCGGTGGTGAAGGTCGAGCAGGTCTTCCATCGGCCGGGAGCGATCTGGCCGTTTACCACGGTCGGCCGGCCGCCGCAGGAAGATACCAGTTTCGGTGCCTTTATCCACGAGTTGACCGGCGAGCTGATTCCCGATGTTTTGCCGGGGGTCAAGGCGGTGCATGCAGTCGATGCGGCCGGTGTGCACCCGCTGCTGCTGGCGGTCGGCAGCGAACGCTATACGCCCTACGATGAAACAACCGAGCCGAAAGAGATCCTGACCCAGGCGAGTGCCATTCTCGGCAATGGTCAGTTGTCGCTAGCCAAGTATTTGTTGATTGCCGCCGAAGGAGAGGAAAAGGTCGATATTCACAATATTCCGACGTTCTTTCAGTATGTCCTCGAGCGGGCCGATTGGCGGCGCGATCTGCATTTCACCACCCGAACCACTATTGATACCCTCGATTATTCCGGCCATGCCTTGAACCTTGGTTCGAAGCTGGTTGTTGCTGCGGCCGGCCCGGCAGTACGAACTCTGCCGACAGCACTTCCCGATTCTCTCGATTTGCCGGCCGGTTTCGAGCAGCCACGGATTGTTGCTCCCGGTATTGTCGCGGTGAATGGACCGAAGGCAACGACCGAGCGAGGCGGGAGTGATGCCCTGATCGAAGCCTTCTGTGGCTCTTATGCCGAAGATGATCCGATCAACCAGTTTCCGCTGCTGGTGATTGTTGATGACAGTGAGTTTATCGCCGCCAGTTTTGATAACTTCCTCTGGGCGGTCTTCACCCGTTCCAACCCGGCGACCGATGTTTATGGTATTGGTGCCGTCAGCCGGAACAAGCATTGGGGCTGTAATGGTTCCCTGGTGATCGATGCGCGGATCAAACCCTATCATGCGCCGC
>JBFFPW010000378.1:0-2159 GCA_041573815.1 Desulfuromonadales bacterium | reverse complement strand
CTTTTTATCTGCGGTGGTGCTTTTGCTGGTCTCGAATCAATAATATCCCAAAGAGTTGGTGCCAAGAGTATGGGTTTCGGCGCCGATATAAGGCAGCTACATGAGGAAAATGTTGGCGAGCTTCTGTCCGGAACCGAACCGGGAGACCTCCTTAAGTACGGATTGATTCCTGAGTTCATTGGACGACTTCCTATTGTCGCTACTCTGGATGAACTTGATGAGGGGTCGTTGGTGCAGATTTTGACCGAGCCGAAGAATGCTCTGGTTAAGCAGTACAAGAAGCTGTTTGACATGGAAAAAGTTGAACTGAAGCTCACCGATGGTGCTTTGCTGGCGATCGCCAAGGAAGCACTGAAACGTAAAACCGGGGCAAGAGGTTTGCGGTCGATTCTGGAAAATGCCATGCTTGACGTGATGTACGACATCCCATCTCAGGACCGGGTCAAGGAAGTCGTTATCAGTGAAGATGTCATTTATAATCAGGCCCAGCCGATCGTCGTGTATGATGTCGCCGAATCGGCCTGATCCTCTTATCTCCACAACCTGAAATAATCATATGTCTGAAAATAACACTGACAATACAAATGTGCCCGAAATGAATGAAGGAAAGCTGTATCCCCTGTTGCCTCTGCGGGATATCGTTATCTTTCCCTATATGGTGACCCCGCTTTTTGTTGGCCGACCGCGGTCGATCAAGGCTCTTGAGTTGGCCATGGAGGGTGATAAAGCGGTTTTTCTGACGACACAGCTTGACCCGAAGGTAGATGATCCTTCGGTGGGCGATATCTACGAGGTCGGTACTGTCGGCCAGGTCGTACAGATGCTTAAGCTGCCGGATGGAACGATCAAGGTGTTGATCGAAGGGAAGCAGCGGGCCCGTTTAGGTTCTTTTGTCAATAAGGACGACTGTTACTTTGCCGAAGCAGAACTGATTGAAGAGTCCGATCAGGAGTCATCTGAAAGCGAAGCGCTGATACGCGGAGTCAATAACGCCTTTGAAAACTATGTCAATCTGAGTAAAAAAGTTCCAGCCGAAGTTCTGCCAACCATAGCCGGCATTACCGAAGCTGGTCGTCTTTCCGATTCGGTTATTGCTCACCTGCAAGTACGTATATCTGACCGTCAGGAGATCCTGGAGTCGTTTGATCATGTTGAGCGGCTGGAAAAGCTGATGGCGCTTCTCGAACAGGAAGTTGAAATTCTGCAGATTGAGAAAAAGATTCGTGGTCGGGTCAAAAGCCAGATGGAGCGCAGCCAGAAGGAATACTACCTCAATGAGCAGATGCGTGCCATTCAGAAGGAACTTGGCGATAAGGATGAATTCAAGCAGGAAATCAAAGAGCTTGAAGAGAAAATAGCTAAAAAGAAAATGTCGAAAGAGGCGACTGAGAAAGCGACCGCCGAAATACGCAAACTGAAAATGATGTCGCCGATGTCCGCCGAAGCGACGGTTGTGCGAAACTATGTCGATTGGCTTCTGTCGATTCCGTGGCGTGAACGCTCCAAGGCCAGCCTTGATGTTGAAAAAGCTGAGAACATCCTTGATGAAGACCATTACGGCCTCGAGAAGGTTAAGGAACGCATTGTCGAGTATCTGGCAGTTCAGGCTCTGGTTAAGAAACTGAAAGGGCCGATTCTCAGCCTGGTTGGACCACCCGGGGTCGGCAAGACTTCACTCGGACGTTCTGTTGCCCGCGCGTTAAATCGTAAATTCGTGCGCATGTCCCTTGGTGGCGTCCGTGATGAAGCTGAGATTCGTGGCCATCGTCGAACTTACATCGGTGCGATGCCGGGTAAGGTGATCCAGGGAATGCGTAAGGCTGAAGTTCGCAATCCGGTTTTTCTGCTCGATGAAGTCGATAAAATGAGTACTGATTTCAGGGGCGATCCATCTTCGGCCCTTCTCGAAGTGCTTGACCCGGAACAGAACACAACATTTGCTGATCATTTTCTCGATGTCGATTATGATTTGTCACAGGTCCTCTTTATCGCTACGGCAAATACCCTGCCGACGATTCCGGCGCCGTTCCGCGACCGGATGGAGATTATCCGTATCGAAGGTTATACGGAAGAAGAGAAGCTGAATATTGCCCGGCGTTACCTCCTGATCAAACAGCTTGAAGCGCATGGCCTGAAGCAAGAGCAGGTCAGTTTTTCAG
>JBFFPW010000377.1:0-2162 GCA_041573815.1 Desulfuromonadales bacterium | reverse complement strand
GGTCCGTCTGCAGCGATTGCCGGCGGGATCAGATCAAGAACCGGCAAAGTACCAGCAGCTGCGGCCGCGACCGCGACCTGGAGTGATTGTCGAATAAATTGCCGTCGATCCATCATACTGAAACTCCGGTTAGATTCCTAAATCAGGCGATTCTGGCGCAGAAATTCGCGCGCAACTTTCTTGCTATTCCCGTCACTGGCGGCTGTTTCCAGTTTTGCAAGCGTAGCGGCATCAATCCGCCCGCCAAGCTTGTTGATCAACCGAGCCAGCGCCGGAAACTTTTTCAGGGTATCTTTGCGGACGACCGGTGCCGCTTCCGCCGCAACTCCGGCCGGGCTGACGCTCTTGTTTTCAAATCCGAGCGGCTTGAGCCAGATCAGGTTCAACTCCTCATTGTAGGTCGCCTTGACCGCCTTGTAGAGTTGCGCGGTATCGGCAATCGCTTGTTTCTGTAGAATCTGCACCTGGCCGACACCGGTGTATTCAACGTACATATCAAGGTCGGCTTTCAACAGCGCCTCATGGGCAGCCAGACTCGAGTCAAGTTTGACGATTTTAACTGTCGTGCCAGTCCGTTCAGTAATCAGCAGGGAGAGCATCTGTGCCATCAAATCCTGCTGAACCGTACCGGTCGTACCGACGACCAGAGTCTTACCGACACAGGCAAAAACAGAGCCTGAAAAAACCAGCAATACGGCGACCATCAAAGCGGCAATTCTGTTTCTTACGCGATTCATCTTTTATCCTCCTCATTCCCGGACGGCGGCCGCTATCGACACCGGCGACTTCAACGGCGCCGGCGCCCGGACCTGTCCGAGACTTTCATCCTGTTTTTTGTCGAAAAAAGTCGTGGTGATTTCTTCGACTGAAAGATTTCCCCACCAGTTCTCCGGCAGGGTCACGTCGGCATGCTGAGTGATACCAAGCTTTACATTATAATCACTGTTATCAACAATATTATTCCGGACAATCTTTGCCTTATCCTCGGAACGGGTGACAACGAAAATACCGATTTCATTGTCGTGGATATCATTCCCGGTGACAAGAGCCTTGCTACGCCGCTCCTCGTATCGGAGACCGTGCTTGTTATTGTAAATCGAGTTGCCCTGTACCACAATATTGACAGTTGAGAACCGAACACCATCAACATTATTGCGAAAAACCGAATTCTCAATACTCGCTTTGCAGAAATGCACCTGTATGCCGCTGTAGGCATATTCAGAAATCACATGCTCAACAATGGCCTGTCGGGCAAAATCGAGATAGAGGTATTTCCAATCTGCTTTTTGCGGTTGCTCTTCAGCACTGGTGAATATAATCGGTGCATCAACTGTGCCACGGGCAATCAACCCACCTTCAACCAATAATTCACTGTCGCCGATGCCGTCACCATCCAAATCATTCCGGGCAAAAAGGATTTTCGTTCCCGGTTGGATCGTGAGGGTCCCTTCTTTCTTAACGGTGACAATGCCGTTGATCCGGATCGTTCCGGCCCAGACTTCCGCGGAATCGATGATGGTATCCCCAAGCTGCCGGACCGGTGGTGCAACGATACTGCATCCTGACAGCAACAAAATGCCAGCGAGACAAACCAGCAATAAGCGATAAGAAAGAGGCTTCATCATATATTGGCCCGGTGACAAACAACTTTCATTTGCGGCAGAAAGCACAGCGGAAATTTGCCAGAGAAGGCAGCTTTTCCAGAGCGGTTAATGATATTTACCGGCCTGCGGTCCGTCGTCCGCCGAACCAACGTCAACGGCACCGAAGCGCTCCTCATATTTCTTCAGATTATCCTCCAGAGCCATCAGCAATCTCTTGACATGTTTCGGTGAGGTGATCACCCGCGACCGGACCTTGGCCCTTGGCGCCTGCGGCTGCACGAAGATAAAATCTAGGGTAAATTCAGCATCACTGTGATTGACCACCGCCAGGTTGGCATAAACCCCCTGGGCGATATCTTCATCAACCTGAATCTCCAGTTTGACTTCCTTCTGCTGTTTTTCGCTCATTATTGCTCCTTTTTATTGCAAACTGACCGCTTCAACAACGATCTCAATATCCTCAGTTGATTGACCGGTCTCAATTTTAAGGCCGTGGTCGGCGCTCATGTCATACATTCCGAAAAGCTCGCCCGGAGCCGGGGAATCGCCGTAGTCCTG
>JBFFPW010000376.1:0-2169 GCA_041573815.1 Desulfuromonadales bacterium | reverse complement strand
GCATTAATGGGGTTGCTCGCCAAATACCTGACCAGTGAATTGAAAACGCTACTTTCAAACCGGATTCGCTTGAATGTAATTGGTGAAACCGGAAAGCTCCCGAACGGTATCCGCAAGACTTTAGAAAAAACCATGGAGCAGACCTGTGAAAACGACTCTATGACGTTAACCCTGGCGCTCTCCTACGGCTCCAGGGATGAAATTCTGCGAGCCTGCAAGGCGATTGGCCATAAAATTGAGAACGGTGAACTGAAAGCCGCCGATGTAACCGAAGAGGTTCTTGCCAAAGAGCTCGATACGACGGGCATACCTGACCCTGATCTTTTAATCAGGACCAGCGGTGAAATGCGTATCAGTAACTTTCTGCTTTGGCAGCTCGCTTACACAGAGCTCTACTTCACGGATGTTTTTTGGCCTGACTTTAGTACCAAAGAGTTGCACAAGGCTTTAACTGAATACAGCTGTCGTCAACGGCGCTTCGGACTCACCTCCGAACAGATGCTCGCCCAGGATTCAACCGATGGAGGGGATCATTAAAACACGTATTATCACGGCGATTGTTGCGTTGCCTTTGTTGATATTATTAATCCTTTTTGCCAGCCAGATGGTGTTTGCCATGCTCGTATTGCTGGCGTCTTTCATTGGGTTACTTGAATTTTACAAAATGGCTCTGCCAGCGGGAAGAAGTCTGGAACGGTCACTAGCCATTCTGGTCGGTTTGCTTTTTGCCGGCCAGCTCTGCTGGCAGAATCCACACAGTGCTTTCCTCGTCCTTTGCTTCGGATTATTGCTCCTGTCGATTGTTTATCTGTTCCGTTTTCAAAATCTGGATGAGGTGGTTCCGCATCTTTCGATGACTCTTTTTGGCTTGCTCTATGTGCCTTTTCTTCTGGCGCATCTTTCCTTATTGCGGAATATGGAGCATGGTCGTGAATGGGTTTTTATGGCTCTGGTTGTTGCTATGGTCGGTGACTCTGCAGCTTACTTCGTCGGTTCGGCTATCGGTAAAAGAAAACTTTACCCGGCCATCAGTCCGAACAAGAGCGTCGAGGGGGCGATTGGTGGCCTCGTCGGGAGCATTGTTGGTGCCTACATTTTTAAAATAATTTTTCTGCCACAGGTTGATGGCTGGATTATCTTGTTCATGGCGGCCTGTCTCTCCGTTCTTGGCCAGATTGGTGATTTGTTTGAATCGATGTTGAAACGAAGCTTCAAGGTCAAGGACTCGGGAACGATTATTCCTGGCCACGGCGGTATTCTGGATCGTCTTGATTCCCTTCTCTTTGTTTTTCCAGCGACGTATTATTTTGTCTTCTTTATTGGTTAATTAATGACTGTGAAAAATCTTTCCATACTCGGGTCAACCGGATCAATTGGCGTCAGTACCCTTGAAATTATCGCGGCACATCCGGAACAGTTCCGTGTTGTGGCGCTGACAGCGGGATACAATCTTGAGCTGTTTCAGCAACAGGTCCGGGCTTTTAGTCCGGAAATGATCGCCGTTGTTAATGCTGATGATGCAGAGCAGTTGCGACAGGATCTCGGTGCCGACGCCCCGGAAATTTTATCCGGTGTTGAAGGTTTAATCACTTGCGCAAGTCATCCTGATGTCGATATGGCCGTTTCTGCCATCGTTGGTGCGGCCGGACTGGTGCCGACAATGGCGGCCATCGAAACAGGCAAAGACATAGCCCTGGCCAATAAAGAGACCCTGGTGACTGCCGGTTCTCTGGTGATGGATGCGATTGAGAAAGCCGGAGTGAAGCTTTATCCGGTCGATAGTGAGCACTCGGCCATTTTTCAATCGCTTGAAGGACATCGTGAGCGTGATGTGAGGCGTTTGATCCTCACCGCATCTGGTGGCCCGTTCCGCGATCGCAATCCCGACACCTTTGGGGGAATAACCCTCGAGGATGCCCTGGCGCATCCGAACTGGAACATGGGGCGAAAGATTACCATCGATTCGGCGACGATGATGAATAAAGGGCTGGAAGTCATCGAGGCCCACTGGTTGTTTAATCTGCCGGGCGAACAGATCGACGTGCATATTCATCCGCAGAGCATTGTGCATTCGATGGTCGAGTATGTCGATGGCTCAGTTATCGCTCAACTCGGAATTCCTGATATGAAAACACCGATTGCTTATGCTCTTTCTTACCCGGAACGGCT
>JBFFPW010000375.1:0-2207 GCA_041573815.1 Desulfuromonadales bacterium | reverse complement strand
TATCCAGATGCCGGAAATGAACGGCATTGAATTTGCCAAGGCCCTCTGGGAGAAAAAACCAACCACCCGCATTGTCTTCTGGAGCCAATTCAAAGATGAAATGTATGTCCGCTCGCTCCTGAAGATCGTGCCGCCGGAAACCGTTTATGGCTATATTCTTAAATCAAACACCAAAGAGAAGATTGCCTCAGCCATCGAGACGGTGCTGCGAGATGAGCAGTGCTGGATCGACCCGGATGTCCGCAAAGTTCAGGGGATGACCGGCCATAGCCAGACAGCACTGTCCGACATCGAATATGAAGCGCTGGTTGATATCTCCCTCGGCCTGACCGACAACCTGATCGCCCAGCGGCGTTATCTGTCCCGGCGCGGCGTCCAGAGCCGCCTCAATTCCCTGTACATCAAACTGGGTATCGACCAGGAGCAGTTCCACAGCGAAAAACATGGTGATGCCCTCAACCTGCGCAATCGGGCCGTTGCCGTTGCCCTGCGGCGCGGACTGATCAATTCGTTCGAACTGGAGAATGAAGAGACCGAATTCCAGGACTGGCTGACCCGGTTTACCAGAACCAACTGATTATTCGGCAAAGCGCTTATCCTGATCTTGATTCCGACACCTTTATGTGCTAAAAATAATGGTCAGACCAAAAACCACTGGAGTATTGGCATGACCACTGTTTTTCAACCGATCAAACCTAAAAAAATATCTGAAGAAATCGTCCAGCAGATCAAACAGTTGATATCGGCTGGTGATCTCAACCCGGGGCAGCGGATTCCATCGGAACGCGAACTGGCGACCATGCTCGGTGTCAGCCGTCCTTCTGTTCGCGAAGCGATCATGGTCCTCGAAGCGATGGGATTTCTCGAGTCGCGACAGGGCGGTGGCACTTATGTCCGTTCCCTGACTGAAGTGACTATCGCCGACCCGCTGAGCAATATCGTCAGCAGCAAAGAACCGAAGATCCTCTATGCCCTCACCGAAGTCCGCATGGGCCTGGAAACCTGGTCGGCCTACCTCGCCGCCACCCGGGCCACCGATGAACAGCTTAAGCGGCTACGTGATCTCTACATCATCATGGAAAAGCAGGCGGCCGACGGCGGCTGGGACGCCGAAATAGACGCCAAGTTCCACTATGTCATTACCGAGGCAACCCAGAACACCATTCAGGTGCATGTCCTGAATACCATCCATTCCCTTTTCCAGACAACGATCATGGTCGCTTTGACCGAGTTCTACCAGAAGGAAGGTTACCTGGAGAGGTTGTTATCGCAACATCGGGATATTCTTGAGGCGATTGAAGCCCGCGATCCGGACCGGGCGCAGAAGGCCATGAGTACCCATCTTGCCCTTGTTGAAGAAAAAATGAGTGAATTCCTCAAGGAAGACAAGAACAAGTAGGTCACTTCATTTTTACAGAACGATAAAAGGGTCAGGCTAACCGCCTGACCCTTTTTGTTTTTACTGTTGCATTTATCTTGTTTACTCCGGGATCGCCTGGCCGATAAGCTCCATAATATGCAGCACCGGCTGGCGCATACCAGCCTCTTTCAACCCCCAGGCCAGTTGCAGATGACAACCGGGGTTGGCGGTCACCAGCACGTCGGCTTCAGTCACTGCAACATTATGCAGTTTGCGGTCAAGAATCTGCCGGCTCTCTTCAGTGAACTTGAGACCAAAGGTAGCGGCCGAACCGCAGCACCAGCTCGCCTCGGCCATTTCCACGTAGTCGACTCCCGGCAGCATCTTAAGCAGTTCGCGCGGTTGCCGGCTGATATTCTGAGCATGGCACAGATGACACGGCTCATGATAGGTCACCTTAAGACCAAGCGGCTGCAGTTCTTCAGTCCGCAAACCCACCTCAGCCAGGAATTCAGAGACATCACGCACCTTCGATCTGAAAGCGACAAGCCGTTGATGATCCTCGGCTCCGTCAAGTAGCTCCTCATACTCCTTCAGCGCCGCCCCGCAACCAGCACAATCGGTGACAATGGCATCGGCGTCCAGGGCAAGGAACAGATCGACATTGTGTCGTGCCAACTGGCGAGCGGTTTCGCGGTCCCCTTCATTGAGGTGCGGCGCGCCGCAGCATTTCTGAGTCTTTGGTGTCACCACTTCGAAACCCTGCTGGGCCAGCACCCGCACCGTCTGCCGCGATACTTCGGCATACATCAAGGTCATAATGCAGCCAAGGAAGAACGCAACCTTG
>JBFFPW010000374.1:0-2225 GCA_041573815.1 Desulfuromonadales bacterium | reverse complement strand
GTGGAATCTCAACAATACTAGTGGTTTTGGCAAAATTCTTTCTGACTCTGTTCATCGTCCCCATCGAGCAATGCCCTCGTCTTGTATAACCGGTTTAAGCCTTTAATATTCTTCAGGCTCTGGTTGCTGAAAAGGATATGCTGAATAAAAATCCCTCACACCCTCTACTCTTTTCAAATAATATTAACAATTTGCAGCATATTAGAAGGGGTTGCTGCCACCCTTTTTTATCCCTGTTCCTTGAGAACACGACGACGCTACGGAGAAAATTCCCCGTAGCGTCCTATTCTGTCAATACCGGCCATTGGGTTCCGGCCGGCTTCTGTCTGGAAGTAGTTCCGGCAGAATTTGAAGTTTATGTAACCTAACTCTTTTAAAAACCGATCTATTTAAGTTCAACGGAACCGCCGACAGCCTCAATTTTTTCGAGTACCGGCTTCTCTCTTTCATAGTCAGTAGTACCCAGGGTTTTGGTCCCCTTGAAAAGCATGTGCTCCAGCAGATGAGCGACTCCGCGGCTCTCGCTGGTTTCATGCACTGAGCCGACACCGATGGTAATGTAGGCGGAGACGATCGGTGTGTCATGGCGTTCGACCACCAAAAGCTTGAGGCCGTTGTCAAGCTGATGTTCAACCACCTTTTCCTCGAGAGTGCTGTTCGCCAAAGCGGCGCCGGCAAAGCCGAGCAACAGCAACCCGCAAAGTAAAGCTTTTAATCGATTGATGAGTCTCATATTTAAAATGTCCTATCTAAATCATTTCATTGAGTTATCTATGCATTATAACCATCTCGCCTCGCCCGGTCGAGCCAGACATCATGTTTTTTAGATGTATCACATCTCGACAGAAAAAAACCATAATTCGCAGGGCTTAATCCATGTCTTCAGTTTTTGACAAACAGACTGCCGGCTGTTTTACTTCATATACGTTTGTGCTGAATCAATATTTAAAGGAGCCCCAATGAAACGCATAGCGGTACTGACCAGTGGTGGCGATTGTTCGGGGATGAACGCGGCGATTCGCGCCGTGGTCCGTTCAGGGTTAAGCAACGGCCTAGAAGTGATCGGTATTCAGAAAGGCTATCACGGCCTGATTGATAAACACTTCGAGTTGCTGACGACCAAATCGGTGAGCGGCAAGTTACAGGTCGGAGGGACTTTTTTGCAGAGCGCCCGCTGCCTGGAGATGCACGAAGATGCGGGGCGCAGGCGGGCAGTAGAAAACCTTGCGGCGATGGGCGTTGACGGACTGGTGGTCATCGGCGGAGATGGGTCCCATCGCGGCGCCTTTGAACTGCAAAAACACGGTGTACCGGTGATTGCCATTCCGGCCTCAATCGACAACGACATCCCCTTCACCGACATGTCTCTCGGCGTCGACACCGCCCTCAATAACATTCTGCATGCCGTCGATTGTCTGAAAGATACGGCCTCATCCCACGACCGCACCTTTGTGGTAGAGACCATGGGCCGTGACTGCGGCTACCTTGCACTGGTTTCCGGTATCGCCTGCGGCGCCGAGTATGCCTTGATCCCTGAATCAAGCTACGACATCGAGGCCATCAGCAAGCACCTGCTAAAACGTTTCCGTGAAGGGCGTGACAACTCCGTCATCATGGTCGCAGAAGGCGCCGGAAAAGCGCAGGTCATCGCCGAACAGATCAAGGATCGCATCGGCTTTGAGACCCGCATCATGGTGCTCGGCCACTATCAGCGTGGCGGCTCGCCGTCTTCTTTCGACAGGTTGCTAGCCGCCCGCTTCGGCGTCACCGCAGTGGAAGCTCTTCTAGAGGGAACAGCAGGGAAAATGCTCGGACTTGCCTGTGGATCGATCATCCAGACAGACCTGGAGAAGGTTATTAAAGAAGGCCGTCGCCAGATTGATGCGACACTACTCAAACTGGCGGCGACCCTTGGGGTTTAGTCTGCAGCAACTGCAGCCTGACCCAACGCAAGCCCGCCATCATTGGGCGGAACCAGCGAATGGGTCAACACCTGAAAACCGGCACTTTCAAGAGAAGCTACGGTCATTTCTGTCAGCAGGCAGTTCTGAAAGACACCTCCGGAAAGAACAACCTGAGACAGCCCCTTCTCCAGGCGTATTTGCGAACAGACCTCTGCGATCATTGCAGCGAGAGTGCAGTGAAAGCGTCCGGCAATTTCAGCGACAGACTTTCTTCGCAAGCGGTCAGTGATGATGGCACCAACCATCGGCAAGGGGTCAAAG
>JBFFPW010000373.1:0-2243 GCA_041573815.1 Desulfuromonadales bacterium | reverse complement strand
GAGTGCGCGGCATCTGTTCGTTTACTTGTGCAATAACAATCTTGGCGACTTCTGCAGCTGAAATGGTCAGGCCCGATTCCGCTCCCATGGAACAGAAGCCGTTTTCGTCCGGTGGCGAGACATGGATTAATGCCACATCCAGAGGCAGGTGCCCGTTTTTGAAGAGCAGGGGGAACTCAGAAAGCATCACCGGGGTGAAATCAGCCCGCCCCTGATTGACAGCTTTGCGTACGTTAGCGCTGATAAACATGGAGTTGATACGCAGATGGCCTTCCATCTCGGGGGCAACATAGTCATCCGGGCAGATCGTCAGCGGATGACAGACTTCGACATCGCGTAGTTCTGGCGCACGCTTGACCAAAGCATCAAGGAGAGGTAGCGGCACCGAGGCATTACCGGTCAGGAAGACCCGATCTCCGGATTTGATCGTCTTGACAGCCTCTTCCGCGCTCGTGATGCGGGCTTGACAACCCTCTTGCCAGTCGTTCCCAACTTCTTCCATTGCTAAAAACATTGTCTACACCTTTTCGTTGCAAGACTGAATGCGGATTCTGCCGTCCACGGCAAAGGCATTGTCAGAAAAAGCCATAATCGGGTTCAGATCCATCTCCTCAATCATTGGCAGGTCACCGAGCAGTTGTGAAACACGTTGAATCAGTTCAACCACCGCTTGCTTGTCGATTCCCGCTTCGCCACGGACACCATCAAGCAGCGCAGAAGTCTTGATCCCTGCGAGCATCTCTTCTGCCTCAACTTGGGTCACTGGGGCGATCTTGAAAATCACATCTTTAAGGACTTCTACGTATATACCACCGAGACCGAACATGACCAGATGGCCCAATTCTCGTTCGGCACTGGCACCGATAATCAGTTCGCGGCCACCAGGCATGAATTTCTGCACCAGAAAGCCGAGCTTGCCAAAATGACCAAGGCGATCTTGCATTTCAACCACAGTATTGAGTACTTCTGAGGCATCCTTAAGGTTGATTGCGACTCCCCCCATGTCACTTTTATGATCAATCTCGGCACAGTCGACCTTGACAACAACCGGATAACCGATCTTTGCGGCTGCGGCGACCGCCTGTTCAGCATCTGTTGCAACGTCCCAGGGTGCGACCGGAATTCCGTAAGCTTCGAAAATCTTGTAAACTTCGAAGGCTGAAAGGACTTCTCGCCCTGACTGTTGAGCCTGCTCGACAATCGTCCTGGCTTGTTGGTCGTTGACTCCGTTGAAGATGTGCGGCTGTCCTATGTCTCTTTGCTGAATCCGACCGTATTGGACCAGAGCGCCAAGGGCACGAGCGGCGTCGCCGGGGTTGGCATAGAAGGGCACTTCGCCATCTTTGAGGATTGCCATGGTCTTCTGATAGCGTTCAAGCTTCAGATTGGTCATGAAATTACAAACTAATGGTTTGCGTCGCTGACGGCTGACTTCGACAATCTCGCGGGCGACAGCGTCGGTGTCGGTGAAGGGCGCGGTGACAAAATTGATATAGATGCAATCAATCTGCTCATCAGCAAGCAGTACGTCGAGAGCAGCGCGGAACTGGGGGCCACCAGCAGTGGCGACGACATCAATAGGGTTTTCCAGCGCAGCTTGAGGAAACTGGGTTTTCTGCAAAAGGGCGATCGACGTCTCGGAAAGCTTTGGCACCTCGAGAGCGAAATCGACCAGCACGTCAGTCGCTATAACTGCCGGCCCACCTGTGTTGGTGATAATACCCACCCGGTTGCCGGTTGGAATCGGTTGACTTGAGAAAGCCATCGCCGCGCGGACCATTTCTCCCTCGTCCTTGAAGGGGAGGACACCGATTTTTTCAAAAATCAGTTCCGTGGCGATATCGACGCCGGCCAGTGAACCGGTATGGGAAGAGGCCGCCTTGGCACCTTCCTCCGTACGGCCAGCTTTCATGGCCAGAACGGGTTTGTCACCAGTCACCTTGCGTGTCACTTCAAGGAATTCACGCGGCTTGTCGAAGCCTTCGGTATAGAGAATGATGGCTTTGGTTCCCTCATCCTCACCGTAATATTGGATGATTTCCGGAATTGATACGTCGCAGGCATTGCCGTTGGAAGCGTAGAGCCGCTGACCAATATCGAGATCGTCCAGCACCTGCATGATCAAAGCACCGACGCCGCCACTTAAGGCCACGACCGAGATGCTACCCGGTTTGGGGAAGGTGAAGGTGAAGTTGCAGTATGCATTCAGCTCTGGATCGGAATTGATAATCCCCTGACAGTTG
>JBFFPW010000372.1:0-2244 GCA_041573815.1 Desulfuromonadales bacterium | reverse complement strand
AGATCGCCCTTGGCGCCGGGATGACTGAAGATGAATATAACCAGGCAACTCGAAATTCGGAGCAGTTGGCTGGACTTTAACGCGATTGGATTTGTCAGCAAATGAACGAAAAAGCATTTAATTTACTACAGGAGCTGGTTGAAGCTCCCAGCCCCTCCGGTTACGAGCAGCCAGCACAGCGGGTGTTTCGTAAACATATAGAAACGGTTGTCGATACCCTTGAAACTGATGTTATGGGGAATGTGATTGGCCGGATTGATGCGGCAAGCGATGCGGCACCAAAAGTCATGTTGGCCGGGCACTGTGATGAAATCGGTTTTATGGTCAAGTACATTGATGAGAACGGTTTCCTGTTTTTTGCACCGATCGGTGGCGTTGATGCCCATCTGGTGCCGGGGCAGCGGGTCAATGTGCATACGTCTTCCGGGCCGGTTCGCGGTGTTGTTGGTAAAAAGCCGATTCATTTGATGGAGCCCAAAGAGCGCGAGGCTGTCGTCAAGTTCAAAGACCAGTTTATTGATATTGGCTGCGACGATAAAGAGGCCACCGAAAAAATTGTTGCAGTTGGTGACCCGGTGACCTTTGCCGTTGGTCTGGAACGTTTGCAGGGCGAGCTTGTTGCTTCCCGGGCTTTTGATGACAAAATGGGGGCGTGGATTGTTGCCAGGGTTTTACAGGAAGTCAGCAAAAAGAAGCCTCCGGTCAATTTTTATGGTGTCTCGACTGTTCAGGAAGAAATAGGTCTGCGTGGTGCGGCGACGAGCTCATATGGTATAGATCCGGATGTCGGTATTGCCGTTGATGTTGGCTTCAGTTCCGATACCCCGGGGTTGTCGATGATGGAAATTGGTGAATTGAAACTCGGTCAGGGCCCGATTATAGCCCGTGGTGCCAATATCAACCCTGCCTTGTTTGACCTGCTGGTATCGACCGCCAAGGAAGAGGGGATCCCTTACCAGGTTTGTGGTATTCCCAGAGCGACCGGAACCGATGCTAATGTTATGCAGTTGGCGCGAAGTGGAGTCGCAACCGCTCTGATCAGTGTGCCATTGCGATACATGCATTCACCCTCTGAGGTTCTGTCGCTTGAAGATTTGCGAAATACGGTCAGGTTGCTGACCGCAGTAGTTTATCGGATCAGCGATAGTAAAATGTTTATACCGAATTAATACAGGGCTCCCGCAAGGGAGCCCTGCTGGTTTATTTATCTGTAAATTGCCAGGCAAATAAATAAGAAGAGGGCCGATTTCCCTTGACGGACATTGAGTCCCTCTTGTACTTTCTCTGATTAATATTTTGCCGTAAACAACGTTGGCAAATAGCGACCATAGTAAACGATCAATCTTGCCCCAAGGAGTTTCCCATGCCGGACCATGAGATCCGTGAAGGTCTTACTTTTGATGACGTTTTGCTTCTTCCTGCCCATTCCCAAATCTTGCCCAAGGACGCCGATTTATCAACCCAGCTGACCCCCGATGTTCGACTGAATATACCGCTGCTTTCAGCGGCTATGGACACCGTAACCGAAGCCCGAACCGCTATCTGTATGGCTCGCGAAGGTGGACTGGGAATTGTCCATAAAAATATGACTCCTGATGAACAAGCCCTTGAGGTTGATCAGGTTAAAAAATCCGAGAGTGGCATGATCGTCGACCCAATAACCATGGATCCTGATCAGAAAATTTACGAAGCTCTTGAAGTGATGGAAAAGTATCGGATTTCAGGGATTCCGATCACCAAGAATGGTAAGCTGGTCGGTATCCTGACCAACCGTGACCTCCGTTTTGAAACGAATTTCGAACAGCCGATCTCCGAAGTCATGACCAAGGATGATTTGGTCACAGTCCCTCCCGGTACGACTCTGGAAGAAGCCAAACACCATCTGCACAAACACCGGATCGAAAAACTTCTGGTCGTTGAAGATGATTTTCGCCTCACCGGACTCATCACAATTAAAGATATTGAAAAAGTTCGCAAGTATCCGAATGCTTGCAAGGACGATTTTGGTCGTCTGCGCGTCGGTGCCGCTATTGGTGTGGGGCCGGACCGGGATGAACGTCTGGAAGCGTTGATTCAGGCCGGTGTTGACGTTGTTGTTATCGACACGGCTCACGGACATTCGCAGGGCGTTCTGGATGCTATTCGTGACAGCAAGGTTAATTATCCTGACTTGCAGTTGATCGCCGGCAATATTGCCACCCCTGAGGCGGCTGAAGCTCTGATTAAGGCCGGCGTCGATTCAGT
>JBFFPW010000371.1:0-2252 GCA_041573815.1 Desulfuromonadales bacterium | reverse complement strand
TTTATAAAATCATTTGCCACCGACGGCGCCGGCAAGCCATTTCTGACTTTGCAGTTTGATGCCCACGGGAACGATGCCGGTATGATGACCCGATGCGAAGCCTATCTGGACAGTAAAGGATTGTTGCGATGAAAAAAAACGATTATGGAAATCCTTTGATGGGAAGAACTCTTTATGTCCCACAGATGTGTTCCGGGACGTCGAAAATATTTTGCGCGGCTATGCGAGCTTTGGGGGTGGATGCTCGTCCGAGTCCGGACAGCGATGCGCGGACTCGTGAACTGGCCTCGCGTTACTGTACCGGAGATGAGTGTTATCCGCAGATTGTGACATTGGGCGATTTTCTGAAAATAACAGAAGAACCCGATTTTGTGCCTGCTCAAACAGCCTTTTTAATTCCGCAAACGGGTGGTCCTTGTCGCTTTGGTCAGTACAGTCAGCTGGTCAGGAAGGTGTTCGACTCTATCGGCTATAGCGATGTTTTGATAGTTTCGCCTACTTGCGAGAATGGTTACCGCGATCTCGGTGAAAATGGATCCGAGGTGATGCAGTACGTTTGGTGGGCCATTGTCGCCGGAGACCTGATGCGCAAAGTCATGCTGAGGACCCGACCCTACGAATACGAGAAGGGTGAATCAGATGCTGTATATGATTGTTGTGTTGAGGATGCAATCCGTGTTCTTGAAAATCCGGACCGGCGAGGACGTAAAAAATTTGCAGATATAAAAGAGAGCTTGGCTCGCTGTCGGCAACGTTTTGAAAATGTGAAAGCTGACTATCAAAGTGACAGGCTGTTTATTGGTATTGCCGGAGAGATTTTTTGTCGGTTGAATACCTTTTCCAATGATGATCTTGCGCGAAAGATTGAAGCTCATGGTGGTGAAGCCTGGGTGAGCGACATGAGTGAATGGATTTTCTATTCTAATTACTGGGAAATGGAAGAGATTCTTGAATTTGAAAATCCGTTATCGATACGAATGCTCAGCTCATGGTTGACCGATCGGGTTCAGCGTCGTAACGAGCATGAACTGACAGCGATTTTAGCCAATCGACTTATCGGTTGGGAAGAGCCACCCAGGGTCAGGGATATTGTGGACCGGGGCTCCCGCTATATCGAACCGCATGCCGCTATGGGGGAGATGATTCTCAACTTGGGCAAGGCCTCATGGTTGCATCAAAAGGGGGCCGATGGCATGGTCGATATCAGCCCGTTCTCCTGCATGAACGGAATTATCTGCGAATCAATTTATCCGAAGGTTTCGCGCGACCTCGATGGGATGCCGATTCGGAATTTCTATTTTGATGGCACTCAGTCGAACGTTGATGAAGATGTCGGGATTTTTATGGAGCTGGCGGCTTATTATTCACGAAACAAGAAACATCAGCGGATGGTTCCGGCTTATTTTGACAAGTCGGCAAAGGAGCGTGACGTTGCCTGAACTGTTTGTCTGGAGTGATGTATGAGAAGGCTGTTTCAAGCCTTTGCGCAACTTGTTTTGCTCATTCACATCCTGTTCTCACTGACTGCGATGTTTGGAGGTTTCGGCGTGCTGATTTGTCTTTCATCGATGTGGATTCATATTCCGCTCATGTTGTGGGCGGCAGCGGTCAATTTGTTCAGCTGGACCTGTCCTCTGACGCCGTTGGAAAAGAGATTGTGGCGCGCCGGTGGGCGTGAAGAATACGAAGGCGGGTTTCTGATTCATTATCTCGGTCCGCTGTTGAATTTAGAGACGGCATCAAGAAAGCTGGAGGTTCAGACCGGCGCCGTCATCCTGATATGGAATCTGCTTGTTTACGCAATCGTTTGGCTTTTGAGGATGAGTCCGGCGTGAGGGGAGGTGCTTGTCGGTCCATTTGAATTTTCATCAGAAGAAGAAAACTCAAGAAAAGGGGGTTGTTATGAAAAGGTTCGTCACGCTTTTTATCGTTCCGTTGGTACTTTTGTTCAGTGTCAATATCGTTATGGCTGAACTACCCTGGCAGTTCAGTGAGCACACCCGTTACATGGTTCTGGGCGATAGTCTGAGTGCCGGTTACGGAGCCATCCCGCAGACCCAGGGATATGCTTACAGGCTTTACCAGCAGGGGGTTTATGACAGGACCAACCAAACGATCTTCAGTAATTCTTCTGTTCCGGGTGCAACCAGTGCTGATGTGCTGGCCTATCAGGTGCCGCAGGCCTTTATCTTTAAACCGGATGTTGTCACGATCACTGTCGGTGGTAACGACCTGACCGCTATTCTCGGAGG
>JBFFPW010000370.1:0-2268 GCA_041573815.1 Desulfuromonadales bacterium | reverse complement strand
CCTCTAAAAAAACGACTCAGACAATCTTATAGAAGCATAAAAAAACTGTCAAGATAAGCTACTTATAATATTAACTTATTTTGCGATCACCGAACGCATAATATCCGATGCTGGCGACACCCCGAACCAGAGCTGAAATGCTATCCCCCCCTGCCCGACAAGCATGCCGCGGCCGTCAGCAAAAGCCAGACCGCGGTCACTCGCAGCCTGCTGTAGAGGGGTTAAGCCGGGGGCGTAAACCATGTCGTAAAAAAATGCGCTCGTTGAAAGCGACTCAATCAGCGGCAAGGAAAAGTTTTCACCGTGCAGGCCGACAACGGTTGTATTGACCAGCAAATCGGCAGAGGCAAGGTGTGGTTGCAACCTTTCAACCTCAAAAGGTTCGGCTACGAATTCCGTATCTGGAAAGAGTCCGGAAAACTCAGCTCTCAATTCTTCGGCTTTTCCGAAAGTGCGGTTACTGATTGTAATCCGTGCGGCGGTCGCCTGAGCGAGAGCAACGATAGCGGCCCGGGCAGCACCGCCAGCGCCGAGTAAAAGCACATTTTTGCCGGCCGGTTGAAAAGAGAGATCCGATTGCAAACTGTCAAGAAAACCCCGACCATCAGTATTATGTCCGATCAGCCGTCCATCCAGATGAACAATTGTATTCACCGCCCCGATCAATTTCGCCTCATTATCGATCTCATCGAGAAAAGGCATGACCGCTTCCTTATGAGGGACTGTTACATTCACACCGATCAAACCGAGAGAACGGATCGCGGCAACGGCAGCTTCCAGCTCCACCTTCCTGACATGAAAAGGGACAAAAACAGCGTTGATATCAGCAGCTTCGATCGCGGCGTTCTGCATTCTTGGTGAGAGTGAGTGGGCAATCGGATCACCAAAGATCCCGAGAACTTTTGTAGTGCCGTTCAGTTGCATGGGCCTGATTCCATAATTTAAATAGACAAAAACCTGTTTACATCAAAAATGCGCATCAGCGCAATCAAGATAATCACGATATTCAATGATGTTGGCATTTCTGAGGATATCACGTGCGGTATTCACATCGTTGGCAATTGATTCAGCAAGTTCTTCGGCCGACTTAAAAACCTTTTCATCGCGTAAACGTTTGACAAAATAGACCCGAAGCGTCTGGTCGTAGATATCCTGATCGAAATCAAGAATGTGGACTTCCAGAGAAATCCTCTCGACCCCGAACGTCGGATTGAAACCGATATTCATAACACCATCAAACATTTGCTCTTTGTATTTAACCTTGACAGCATAAACTCCAGGTCGCGGCAAAACTTCCTTTTCCGTGATTAAATTGGCTGTCGGAAAGCCCAATTTAGCCCCACGACTCGCCCCACGAATTACCTTCCCTTCAAGGGTGAAATTGCGGCCGAGCGGTTCAACCACCCCCACAACATCGCCTGCAGCCAGCATCCGTCGAGCCAGAGTCGAACTGTAAATCTCCTCCCCGCGCAGTATGGGCCCCAGAACCTGAACAGAGAAACCACTCTGAGCCCCGGCCTTTGCCAAAAAGTCGGCATCACCGGATCGATCACGGCCAAATACATAATCGTAACCGATGATCAAATGCTGAACTCCGAGCTTGGCAACCAGTATATTCTCAACAAATTCCTCTGGCTTCATCTCCGCCATCGCCAAGTTAAAAGGCAGTTCAATCAAGTAGTCGACACAGGACGCCCGAATAAGCCGTTCCTTTTCAGCATAAGTATTAAGGAGTCGTGGCGCCTGATCGGGTCGAAGAACTTTTAATGGATGCGGCACAAATGTAATGACGACCGAAACACCACCAATCGCAGCCGCTTTCTTGACGACCTCTCGGAAAATTTCCCGATGGCCTAAATGGACACCATCGAAGTTGCCGATCGTCGCCACCGATTTCACTAAAGGTGCTTTCAGATTGTCGAGGTTACGGATTATCTCCATGCTTTTCGTTTTCGACCTCTTTGCCTCAATGGGGCAGTTTTTTTTGTGGTTTTATCTGCCAACAGAGTGAAATCAATTTCACGTCTGGCAATATTAACATTTTCGACTGAAATTTTAAGGGAATTTCCGATTGAAAAAACTTGCCCCGTCCGCTCGCCTGAAAGCTGATTCAGTTCACCGTCAAAATGATAATAATCTTCTTCAAGTTTTGAAATATGAATGAGTCCCTCAACCGGGAAATCATCCAGCTGAACAAAAAGACCAAACTTCTGCACACTATTAATGCTTGCTGAATAGACGTTGCCGATTTTATCCTGCATGAAGCGG
>JBFFPW010000369.1:0-2273 GCA_041573815.1 Desulfuromonadales bacterium | reverse complement strand
GGTGATGCCTGGTACTGGGCGGTTCTTTATTACTTTCTCTGGGTGATTGCCATTGTCGCCACCGCCCTGTTGTTCTTCTTTTTATTTGCGGTTATCGGCAACCTGATCGCGTCGCCCTTCAATGAATTGTTGTCGGAAAAAACCGAGATGTTGGTGACAGGGACTAAAAGCGATGAACCGTTCAGGCTGCGGACTTTTCTACGGGACAGTCTGCATATCCTGTTGGATGATCTGTTGAAAATTGTCGCTTTTGTCGCCGGGATGCTGATTCTGTTCATTCTTCTTCTTTTGCCGGCGGTCGGGCCATTGCTCTACTCGGCGCTGTCAATTGTCTGGACGGCGCTGTTTCTGGTGGTTGAGTACACGGGATTTATTTTTACTCGCCACAATTTGAAGTTTCGCGACCAGCGGCAATTTATCCGTCAGCGCAAACTGGCTTCACTCGGATTCGGTCTTGGTTCCCTCTGCCTGCTGGCCATTCCTTTTTTGCAGTTCTTTACCATTCCCCTTGGCGTCATTGGCGCCGTTCATTTCTGGCACGACAGCACCCGTAGTCAGATAAACTGGAAGCCCGATGTCTCTTAACGTCGCAATAGCTGCCGCTCAGGCCGGGGGGCAAGTATTAATGGAGACGTTCGGTAAAGCGATCCGCATCGAGCATAAGGGCGAAGTCGACCTGGTGACGGAAGCAGATCAGGCGGCTGAACAAACAATCATAGCTGTTATCCGTAAAAACTTTCCTGACCATGACATTCTGGCTGAAGAGGGCGACTATGGTCGTCGTCAGAGCCGTCACTGCTGGATCATCGATCCGCTTGACGGGACCACCAACTACGCGCATGGCTTCCCCTGGTTTGCGGTATCTGTCGGGTTGGAGGTTGATGGTGTGATTGTCTCCGGGGTGGTCCTTCATCCCTGTAATAACGAACTTTATGCCGCTGAAAAAGGACAGGGGGCAACTCTCAACGGTCGGCCATTGTCGGTATCAACGATTGATCAGCTTGACCAGTCACTTCTGGCGACCGGTTTTCCCTACGACCGCAAAGGTGCCGTCGCCAATAACTACGACAATTTTGTTAATTTTCAGCAGTCGGCGCAGGCTTGTCGTCGACCCGGAGCGGCCAGTCTCGATCTGGCCTGTGTGGCGGCCGGCCGGTTTGACGGATACTGGGAAATGAAATTGAAGCCGTGGGATGTCGCGGCCGGGCAGTTGCTGGTGACCGAGGCGGGTGGGACCCTGTCCGATTTTGCCGGAGAAGCACTGGATATCTACGGTCGGGAAGTTATTGCCAGCAACGGTCAGATTCATCAGGCGATGATTGACGTCCTCCAAACAGGAATCAGGCCATGAGGTTTGTTCTCCTCGGCATCTTCTTTCTTTTCACTCTTCCCGCAGTGGCAGCTTCAGCCCCTTTTGATGAAGCTCGGAACATTCAACAGCAGTACGAGGAGTTTCGCCGGTTTGGTGATACCGATAGTCATCAGGCAATCAACAGCGATGATGACCTGGCTGAAGCCTATCTGCTTTATGGCCAGAAGGCATTTGAGGCCGGTGATGCGGAAACAGCGATCAACTATTTTAATGCCGGTCGCGAGTTAAGGCCGGATGATGGTCGTTTCAGCATGATGCTGGGACTGGTCTATGCGCGGATAGAAGATAAGCCACTGGCCGAAATGAATTTACTTGAAGCGATCAGGCTGCTGCCTGAGGCTATGGAGCCGCGGCAGATGTTGGCTGACCATTATTATCGCTCGGGACAACTGTCCGAGGCGGAAGAGCTCTTAGCAAAGCTCAAGCAGTTGAATCCGGATGACAAGGATATTGCCAACCAGTTGCAGCAGGTGCAACGTGAAATTGGTGTCGAGACCGACATGGTCAGTGATGTCAATTCGATTTTCAGCATCAAATTTGATGACCAGGTTTATAGCGAAATTGCCGACAAGGTTGTTGCGATTCTCCAGGATGCCTACGCCGAGCAGGGGTCATTGCTGAACTTTTATCCGCAAAAGAACATCCAGATCATCCTCTATTCGCGGGCTGACTATGATATGACAACCGGGGCACCAGCCTGGTCAGCCGGCCGCTTTGACGGGAAAATCAGGATTCCGATCAGTCGACATACCGTTCAACATGCCAATTTAAACAGGATCCTTGCGCATGAGTATAATCACTTTCTGGCTCAACAGTTAAGCCGTGGCAGAGCACCCGCCTGGTTTTATGAAGGGCTCGCCATGGTCGCCGAGAGCCGTCCATCGAAATCAATAGAGCACTT
>JBFFPW010000368.1:0-2293 GCA_041573815.1 Desulfuromonadales bacterium | reverse complement strand
CCTTTCTTCTCAATCTCAAACTGCTAGCAGATAGAATATCCTACCTATACACGTTCCGGTCCGAAGTTTTTCTCCGGGGTAATTCCAGGTTGGTGAGTCTTCTCGTAAGTCACGACATTTAATAAAGTGACATCGAACTTAATTGCAGTTTCTTATAAATCCTCCTGCAACTGATTCTCGGATTACCTAAGGACTTTTAGGACACTCTCTAAATGAAAAAGCCGAGCTGTTTAGCTCGGCTTTCTAGTTTGATTTCGTACCGTTCTTCAACCCCTCCAGAACTTTTTCGAGATGTTCCCTGATCTCCTTGCTGGTTCCCATGTCGAGGACCTCCCAGGCGGCCCGGCGGGCAACATCGGATGGCAGTTTCTCAAGGAAGGCTTTGGTGCGCGGGATAAACGGTGCCGGCATCGAGAACTCGCGGATGCCCATGCCGATGAGCGGGATCAGGTTGATCGGGTCCGATGAAAGTTCACCGCAGACACAAACGCCTTTGCCGAGGTTGGCGGCGGTGGACTTGACCTCATTCAAAACTTGCAGCACGGCCGGGTGCAGCGGATCGTAGTATTTGCTGACCAGTGGGTTGTTGCGGTCTGCCGCCAAGAGGTATTGAATCAGGTCATTGGTGCCGAGGGCGAAAAAATCGACTTCATTGGCAAAGTTCTTGACCAGGCGGACGGCCGCCGGCACCTCGATCATCACGCCGAGAGGGACATCCTCGGTAAACATGACCCCTTCTTTCCTCAGATTGTCCTGCGCTTCGGCGACAACCTCTTTGCAGGCGGTTAATTCCTCCATGCTCGAGATCATCGGGAAAAGCAACTTGACCGGCCCGTGCATACCGGCCATCAGGATCGCTTCGATCTGTGTACGGAATATATCAAGGTTGTCGAGGGAGACCCGTACCGAACGCCAGCCCATAAACGGGTTGTCTTCTGCCGGCGGGGAGAAGTAGGGCAGTGCCTTGTCACCACCAATATCGAGAGTGCGGATGGTGACCGGTTTACCTGCAAAGCCCTCAATGACTTTTCGGTAGAGCTGGTATTGGTCCTGGCGGTCGGGAAAGTCGGCCCGGGTCATATAGGGGAATTCCGTTCGGTACAAACCGACCCCTTCGGCGCCGTTGCGCAAGGCGACCGGCACGTCGCTGACCAGACCGATATTTGCGCGCAGGATGATCGTCTCGCCATCGGCCGTTAATGCCGGTTTGTCGCAGTATTCGGCCAAGCGGGTCCGTTCGCGACTCTGGTCTTCTTCGAGACGACTGTACTCATCGACGATGGCCTGGTTCGGATTGATATACAGGGTGCCGGAATTGGCATCAAGGATCAGCTCGTCGTCCGGGGCTATATTATTGAGAACTTTTTTGACGCCGACCATGGCCGGGATGCCCATCGACTTGGCCATGATAACGGCATGGGAGTTTTTCTCACCAGCTTCGGTGACAATGCCGGTAATCTGCTCATGGTCGAGAGCGGCCATGTCGGATGGCAGAATCTGGCGGGCGACCAGGATGCCGGAATGTTTCAGATGGAGAATATGGCTCTCTTCACCGATCAGGTTGGCCAGCAGTCGGCGGCCAATATCCTCCATGTCAGCGGCGCGTTCACGCAGGTAAGTATCTTCCATACGCTCAAAGGCGCTGATGTAGTCACTGACGACTTTCTCAAGGGCATAGGGAGCACCGTGACCGTTGCGGATCTCCTCCTGCATTTTTGCAATAAAGGAACGATCTTCAAGGATCATCAGGTGGGTGTGGAAAATCGAGGCGTCGCTTTCCGATAGTCGTTCGGCAACGCGCTTTTCCAGAAAGATCGTCTGGATGCGGGTTTTCTCGAGCGCATCATCGAGGCGTTCGAGCTCATCTTTCTCGTTAATGGTTCCTTCATCAAGAATATCGGCAAAGCCGAGGCGTTCCTCGAGAATGTTGGCTTGACCCATCGAAACGCCTGGGTAGGCGACAGTACCGCGCAATACCTTGCTGAATGGAGCTGAATCTTCGGTTTCCTGGTCAGATATATCTTGTTTGGCCGCTGCCAGCTCCCGGGTAACACGGCTTGCTTCATGTTCCTGCTGTTGAATTCGGTCGAGCAGCCGGGCGTTAATGACGATTGAGGTGACCTGGAAGGCAATGGTCGTCAGGGTGCTGATCTCTTCAGCGCTGAACAGGCGTGTCTCTTTGGTTTGCAGGACAATAACACCGAGCGGCGCTTTGCGGTCAAACAGGGGGATACCGAGAAAAGAGTGGAATTTTTCTTCTCCGGTCTCCTTGAAGTAGCGGTATTTTGGATGG
>JBFFPW010000367.1:0-2297 GCA_041573815.1 Desulfuromonadales bacterium | reverse complement strand
GAAAGAAATTTTCTCCAGAAGCTCATTGCCGACGGTTGCGATGGCTTCCAGGAGCTTTTCGTAGAGCTCTTGTGCGGACAAGGTCGGCGCCGAGATCCTGCTGGGCGTCTGCCTGACGATATAGCCGCTGACGCTTTCTGTCGCTGAACAATAACTTGCTCCGCGTAAATTTGTGCCGCCGATATCGAAGACCATGATTTTATTGTTGCTATGTACAATGTTCAAGTCGAGACTCCGTCAAGTTTTAGCCCTGATATCACACTGCCGTGACTCACCTTCTTGAAGGGTCACTCTTTCGCCTTGGTGTGTGATTTCGATTTCGTCTCCTTCTTCAAGCCGATAGATCGAATACTTTTGACGGCATTCGACCACCAACCGCTTCTCACCTATCTGCAGAGGGAAGCGCAAGGTTTCCATTTGCTTTGGTAGCTTGGGGTCAAAGCTGATTTGACCTTCATAGTCGCGCATTCCGGCGAAGCCGTAGACACCGACCATCCAAGTGCCCCCCATCGACGCTATATGACATCCGTCAGCCATATTCCCGCCGACGTCAGCAAGGTCCATAAGCACGGCAAAACGAGCATATTCTACAGCTTTTTCCCCCTCATCAACCTCCGAGGCGACAATACTCTGAATACAGGCAGAAAGGGAAGAATCACCGGTCGTCAAAGGGTCGTAATACTCAAAGTTGCGTTTTTTCTGTTCGGTAGAAAAATCTTTATTGAGCAGGAGCATAGACAATACGACATCGGCCTGTTTTATCACCTGCAAGCGGTAAATGAACAACGGGTGGTAAAAGAGGAGGAGGGGAAATTTCTCACGAGGGATATCGTTGATGTTTACCTTCTCCAGTTCGAGAAAATCCTCATCCTGCGGGTGAATCCCGGATTTTTCGTCATACGGCACGTACATGTGGGCGGCGGCTTTTTCCCAGGCCTCTACTTCTCCCGGCTCAAGTTGGGTCCGGTGTCGCAGGGCTTCATAATATTCGGGGCAAAAATCACGCATTTCACCGAGGGTTTTAGCGGCATAGCGAAGGTTCTCGCGAGCCATCAAGTTGGTATAGGTGTTGTTGTTGACGACCGTCGTGTATTCGTCCGGGCCGGTAACACCATGGATGCAAAACTTGCCATTTCTGCGCTCGGAATAGAAGCCCAGATCCTCCCACATCCGTGCTGTCTCAACCAGCATTTCCGCGCCCTCGTTGAAAAGCAATGATTTGTCT
This sequence comes from Desulfuromonadales bacterium, assembly GCA_041573815.1. GTDB lineage: Bacteria > Desulfobacterota > Desulfuromonadia > Desulfuromonadales > UBA2294 > BM707. The sequence continues at coordinate 1,072 of JBFFPW010000367.1, read as the reverse complement.
TTGGTGACATCAACATATTTTTTCAATGCGTAAATAATGTCGGCATTGATGTGGTATTGGGCCGTGCCAGCGGCGTAGTACGCCGAGGCCTCCTCACCGTTGATGGTCCGCCATGGAAAGAGGGCCCCACGCAGGTTCAGCTCCTCGGCTCTCGCCCTGGCCTGATTGAGCATTGAGTAGCGAAAGCGGAGGAGGTTTCTGGCAATATTGGGCGCTGTGTAAATCAAAAAAGGCATGAGATAGATCTCGGTGTCCCAGAAGTAGTGTCCTTCGTAAGTCTGCCCCGTTAACCCTTTCGCAGGGACGCCGGTACCCTCGGCCCGCCCCGATGCCTGCAAAATCTGGAACAGGTTCCAGCGCATGGCTTGTTGAATTTCGCCTTTTTGCCGATCTGGGGAAGCGGCTTCTCCACGGATATAAATATCACTGCGCTTCCAGAAATCATCCATGTACTGGCGCTGACTTCGAACCAACGGATCGAAGCCATCAACAACCAGTCGGTCAAGAGTTCTTTTGGCGCGGGTCGCCAGCTCTAGAGTCGCAGCATGCCTTGAAGAGTGGTAGGTAATAAATTTGAAGATCTGGATCGGTCTTTTTTTCTTGGCGGCGACTGAATAGACCACTTTGCCGAGATCACCGTCGCACTCGCTTTTGCAGCTGTAATCAGATTCAGTGCTGATCAGGTGGTCGGCGCCGCAACAGAGAGTCATGCCGCTATCGTGTGCACGATGGGTCAGCATCAAACGCATGTCATCGGCATAGTGCTCGTGTGGTTCCAAAACTTTATAGTTAAAGCCTTTTGACTGACGGGGATCCGCATCGCCGGTCAGGTTCTGCTGGTTTCCCACCACCTCTGAAGAGATCACCACAGGGGCATCATCGTTGAGGATGGTGACCTGATAGTGAATTGCAGCAACATGTCGGTGGGGCAATGAAACCAGGCGTTTTGACTCGATCAACACTTGTTTGCCAACCGCGGTCTCCCAGAGAATGCGCCTTTCTAGAACACCTTCCTGCATATCCAACGTTCTTTCGAACAGCTGCAGGTTGGCCGTTGGCAGAAAGAAAGGTT
>JBFFPW010000366.1:0-2297 GCA_041573815.1 Desulfuromonadales bacterium | reverse complement strand
GGCTGCGCGGTCTGCAAGTGGGTATAACCCGGCATGATGACGTTCAGATTCTTTTCTGCTTGCTCAAGCAGGGCGTCCTGCAGGTTGGAATTGAACTCGGTAATCGCTCTGATTTCATCCCGCAGGTAGAGACGGACGTCGAGGGCGACCTGGTCGTTTCGTGACCGGGCCGTATGTAGTTTGCCGCCGACCGGGCCGATTTTTTCTATCAACCTGGCTTCAATATTCATATGGATATCTTCGAGGCTGACCTTGAATTCAAGTTTGCCCGCTTCGATCTCATCGAGAATCTCCTGCAACCCTTCGACGATGGTTTCGGCTTCGCCGTCAGCGATGATCGCTTGTTTTGCCAGCATTCGGGCGTGAGCGATCGACCCCTCGATATCATAGCGGTAAAGTCTCTGGTCAAAAGCGATTGAAGCCGTGAACTCTTCGACAAATTGATCTGTCGGTGCGGTAAAACGGCCTCCCCAAAGTTTTTCAGTCATAGTGACCCTCGTAAATTGAATTCAAATCTTAATTAATGATCGCCCGGTACTTCTGCGGCAATATCATCTCTCTGCTTCAGTTCAATATCCCAACCCAGTTCGGGATAAACCAGCCCCAGAATATGGCGGCAGCCGGGCGGTAACTCCATTCCCGGTAAATCGTCTTGCTCTGTCCAGACAGCCTCGGTGCACTCGCTGCCGTTTGGATGAAGATTTCCCCCGGCCGGTGAGCAGCGATAGTAAAGGATGACGTAGTGGTCATTCTGCCCACCCACGCTGAGATGCTCGAAAACATCGACCAGCTTCTCGACATGGATTTCAAGACCGACTTCCTCAAGCACTTCGCGATGCAACGCCTTGAGGATCGGTTCTCCCTTGTCGATCCGCCCGCCCGGCATCACCCATTGACTGCAGAATGGTTCGATGCAGCGCCGGGTCAGAAGAACCCGATTCTTATCGTCGATGATACAGGCGACGACTGAGGTTTTGATTGCCTGTTTTTTGAAATCCATAATTACTGCCACGCAGGCATAAAGAACGAAGAAAATTTATTCAGTAGCCACCACCAGAAGTAGGCGCCTTTAGGCGAACCACAAAGGACACCAAGAGAAAGCCTTGAAGAGAATCAAAATTATTTTCTGTATACGATCCTGTCACAGAATTTCAGATTTTGATCTTCTTGGTGACCTTGGTGTCTTGGTGGCAAAATTCTTCTTTTACTTGTTCTTCTCCATCAAACTACGACTCCGCAAACGCAGGGCGTTCAGTTTGATGAAGCCCTCGGCGTCGGCCTGGTTGTAAACATCATCGGCCTCGAAGGTGGCGAATTCCGGGTTGAACAGAGAATCCTTTTCCGACTTCCGGCCAACAACCCGGCAGTGCCCCTTGTAAAGCTTGACGCGGGCCGTTCCGTTGACGGTTTGCTGGGTCTGGTCGATCAGCGTTTGCAGGGTCTCGCGTTCCGGGGCGAACCAGAATCCGTTGTAGACCATGCTGGCGTAGCGGGGTATCAGTGAGTCGCGCAGATGCATGACCTCGCGGTCCATGGTAATTGACTCAACAGCACGATGAGCCTCCTCGAGAATTGTGCCGCCCGGCGTTTCATAAACACCACGGCTCTTCATGCCGACGAAACGGTTCTCGAGCAGGTCAACCCGGCCAATGCCGTGCTTGCCGCCGAACTCGTTCAGCTTGGCCAACAGGTTGGCTGGCGAGAGTTTCTCGCCGTTGACTGCGACAGCGTCGCCTTTTTCAAATTCAATCTCGACGTATTCCGGCTGGTCCGGAGCGTCTTCGGGGCGGACCGTCAGGACATACATTTCTTCAGGTGCTTCGGCCCACGGATCTTCAAGAATGTCACCCTCAAACGAGATATGCAGAAGATTACGGTCGGAACTCCATGGGAATTTCTTGCTGGTCGGAACCGGGATGCCATGTTTGCGGGCATACTCTTCCAGAGCAGTCCGGCTGTTCAGGTCCCATTCGCGCCAGGGGGCGATGACGGTCACTGATGGATCAAAGTGGTAGTAGGCCAGCTCGAAGCGGACCTGGTCGTTGCCCTTGCCCGTAGCGCCATGCGAGACAGCGTCGGCCCCTTCCTTGGCGGCGATTTCCATCTGGGCCTTGGAGATCAGCGGGCGGGCGATTGAGGTGCCGAGAAAATAACGTCCTTCGTAGATGGCGTTGGCTCGAAACATCGGGAATACGAAGTCGCGGGTAAACTCTTCCCGAAAATCGAGAATATGACAGGCCGAGGCGCCGGTTTTCTTGGCTTTTTCCGGGATGCCATCGAGCTCCTCGCCCTGACCG
>JBFFPW010000365.1:0-2305 GCA_041573815.1 Desulfuromonadales bacterium | reverse complement strand
GCTGATGCAATTCTTCCCCGGCCCAAGGCTGGGATGACCCTGCAGACAACTCAGAAAATTATTGTTCTCGGAGCTTCAACCGGCGGCACGGAAGCGATCCGCAGCTTTCTGGAGGCGCTTCCTTACGATGCTCCTGGAATTGCCATCGTTCAGCATATGCCGGAACATTTTACGGCCGCCTTTGCCCGTCGGTTGAATGAGACGTGTCGGGTGACGGTAAAAGAGGCAGAAGATAACGATACGGTTATCCAGGGACGGGTTCTTATCGCCCCGGGAAATCGTCATATGTTGTTGAAAAGAAGTGGTGCCCGGTATTTTGTTTCGTTAAAGGATGGTCCTTTGGTCAGCCGACATCGGCCATCGGTTGATGTTCTGTTTCGATCAACCGCTCGTTATGCCGGTAACAACGCGGTCGGCGTTATAATGACGGGCATGGGAGACGACGGAGCCAAGGGGATGCTCGAAATGAAACAGTCCGGTGCGATAAATGTCGCGCAGAATGAAGAAAGCTGCGTGGTTTTTGGCATGCCGAATGAAGCGATTAAACATGGAGCGGTTGATTTTATACTGCCGCTTGAACAGATATCCGACAAGGTTTTGCGCTTGACACAGGACACTATTGTACAAACTGATCATCCCGGTATAAAGAAAACCGGAGGAGGAAGTGACCCGCAATGAAACGGCTAACTGACGATGAATTGATCAAGGAACTCGAAGAGCGTTTCGCTTTTAATCAGAGTGCTCTGGAAGATCTTCAGAAGATGACTGAGAAGCTTGAAACGATGAATGCCAAGTTGCAGGAATCTGAGGCACTTAAAGGGCATTTTCTGTCAAACATCCGTAACGAAATCAACAACCCTCTGACTTCAATCATGGGGTTATCGCATCAGTGCCTCTGCAATCAGGGTGGATCGGAGCGATGCAGTTCGATTGCCCGGATGATTTACCATGAAGCTTTTACCCTCGATTCTCAGTTGCAGAATATTTTTGTTGCGGCGGAGCTTGAAGCGGGAGAAGCCGACCCGGCATTTGCCAATGTCGATGTGTCGACCATCATTGACCGGGTGGTCGAAGCGCACGAGTTTCAGATTTCCGAAAAGAAGATGTCGGTCAAAGCTGATCGTGAAAAGCCGTTGCCGTTTTCAACCGACGCCCGGATGGTCCGTCTGATATTATCGAACCTTCTCGGTAATGCGATTGAGTTTGGGGCTAAAGAGAGTCATGTCGATGTTTCGGCTGAAAGCGATGATGGCGTGCTGACCCTGATCGTCAAGGATAATGGCAAGGGGATTTCGAAAGAAGATCAGAAAACAATTTTTGATCGGTTCCGTCAGCTTGAAAGCGGAACAACCAAGAGCCATAAAGGCCATGGCCTTGGGCTGAGTATCGTTCGTTCTCTGGTCGAAATGCTCGGTGGAGACCTTCAGCTTGAAAGTGATGCGAATAAAGGTTGCAAAGTGGTGATCACTCTTCCTGAGCCGGATGATGACGTGCATGACTCGGCCCAGGAGGGGAATATGTTTATTTTTGATGATGCCGAACAGTTCTGACGGAGACAACCGTGCGTCAACTATGCGACCCGAACACTAAAACTCATTACCTGTTCCCCGGAACGATATTTGTTCACAAGGATCAGCACCTTGTCACCACGGTCCTCGGCTCTTGTGTATCTGTATGTATCTGGCATCCAAAAGCTGAGGTTGGCGGAATTAACCATTATCTGCTACCGCTTTGGAACGGGGAAGGTTTGCCGACGCCGAAATACGGCAATATCGCCATAGCCCGCTTGATTGAAAAGGTTCGTCGTATCGCTGGCGACGGTGAATTAATTGCCAAGGTTTTCGGCGGCGCCTCAATGTGGGCCCGAACAGAAGGGGCTCTTGCGGTGGGCGAACGCAATGTTGAACTTGCTTTCAAACAACTCGAGGAAGAAAAAATCAAAGTTATCAGCCAGGACGTCTGGGGTGAAATGGGGCGTAAGGTGATTTTTGATACCAAAACCGGTTCTGTTCTGTTGCGGCGCAATCCAAACGTCGCCATGCGGGCCAAAATGAATGAAAAGTCGGATGACTAGGCTCGTGCTTTTTGGCGAACAAACTATTAGGAGCAGTTGTTTGTGATGGATGGAATCGAAATTTCACAACCTACTGTCAAACGTTACATTGCTGTACTTGTGGCGATCTGGACTGTTATTTTCGTCGTCTCAGTCGTTTTTATTGCCAATGAAATTCAGACCAATGCCGAAGATCAGGCCTTTATTCGCGCCAGGGCTATTACTGAGCGTGATGTCCTCTATCGAAAATGG
>JBFFPW010000364.1:0-2313 GCA_041573815.1 Desulfuromonadales bacterium | reverse complement strand
GCTAAAAGTGTAACCCATGTCTATTGACTTTTTGTTACCTATGTCCTTGACCTCTACACTCCCTGCCGGGGGCTTTTTTGTGCGGGTCTGATTATCTCTGTTGAACGATACGGCATGTGAGTTCGGCTTGAGCCGAACATGGTGTATCTTCGTAACGTTTGCGGTCAGAATGCGTTCCAGGCTGCGGGGTGTACTTTTCCACTCTGGAGCAACTTGGTAAATCAAAATCTAAAATCCTAAGGCTGAACCTATATTGTCATTCCCGACTCCGAACAAGACCCCATGCTGTTGCTCATGCCGGTAACAATCATGCCAGGAAACAGCGACGTAACGTTGTTGGTTCACCATACCCCGACATTGAAAAGTGGCACAGACAACTGCGGGTGACCGCCCTTTTCTGCTTACTCTTTTGCGGCGAGGCAAAAGAGTATGGCGGAGTGTGAGGACGCAACCTCACGGTCTGGTTTTAGGATTAGATTCTCTTATTTCTTCGAACTGCCAACTATTGACTTATATTTATCCTCAGTCGGGTTATACTACGCAATCGTAGTTTAAAGACCATCCGAATCACCCAGCAACTAAAGGTTGTAATGAGAAGTAAAAGCTTGCCCGAGAACAACGATGCCAGACAAATTCTGCAACAGACTTTCGGCTACCAGCAGTTCCGCGAATACCAGGAACAGATTATTGATCAGGTTGTTGCCGGCAACGATGCCTTCGTACTGATGCCGACCGGTGGCGGTAAGTCACTCTGCTACCAGATACCAGCTCTGCTGCGGCCCGGCATCGGCATTGTTGTCTCACCCCTGATATCACTCATGAAGGATCAGGTTGATGCCCTGGTGGCCAATGGCGTACGGGCGGCCTGCTATAACTCTTCTCTGAAAGCGGCTGAAGCACGGCAGGTGCTGGCGCAATTGCATGCCGGTGAACTTGATTTGCTTTATGTGGCTCCGGAACGACTTCTGAATAGTGGATTCAAGAAAAGACTGCAGGACCTCGACATCGCCCTTTTTGCCATTGATGAAGCCCACTGTGTTTCTCAATGGGGTCACGATTTCCGCCCCGAGTATATTCAACTCGGTTCTCTGCGACAGCAGTTCCCGAAAATACCGATGCTGGCGCTCACGGCAACGGCTGAGAAACAGACCCGCCTCGATATTCTGCAACGGCTGAATCTCAATCAACCGCTCCAGATCCGGGCCAGCTTTGATCGACCAAATATCCGCTACACGCTGATCGACAAAAAAAAGCCGGCTGAACAACTCCGACAATTCCTCTCCGGGCGCCAGGACGAATCAGGTATTGTTTACGCATTAAGTCGTAAACGGGTGGAAAACATTGCCGCAAAACTTCAGGACGACGGTTACAAGGCGGCGGCTTACCATGCCGGTCTCAACGCCGAAACCCGCCGCACCGTTCAGGAAAAGTTTCTGCGCGACGATATCCAGATCGTTGTCGCTACGGTTGCTTTCGGCATGGGAATCGACAAGCCGAACGTTCGCTTTGTCGTGCACTACGACCTCCCGAAGAATATCGAAAGTTACTATCAGGAGACCGGCCGGGCCGGGCGCGATGGTCTCCCGGCCGAAGCTCTGCTGCTCTTCGGCTATGGCGACATCGCCCTCTCCCGCGGCCTGATTGAGCGAGGGGGCAATCCGGAGCAAAACCGGGTCGAAATACAGAAACTGAATGCCATGGCCGCCTTTGCCGAATCGGGCACCTGTCGCCGCCGCGCCCTGCTCGGCTATTTCAGTGAACAACTGGAGGAGGATTGCGGTAATTGCGATATTTGCCTCGACCCACCTGAAACATTCAATGCCACTGAGGACGCCCGCAAAGCTCTCTCCTGTGTTTTCCGCGTCGGCCAGAGGTTTGGTATCGGTTATGTGATCGACGTGCTGCGAGGGGCCAAAACCGACCGCATCTTCAGTCTTCAACATGAAAAACTCTCAACCTGGGGGATTGGCAAAGATCAGAATCAGGAGCACTGGAGCCACCTGCTGCGGCAACTGATCCATCTCGGCTATCTTGAACAGGATATGGCCAACTATTCGGTCATCAAATTAACCGAAGCAGCCCGGCCACTGCTGCGCGGAGAAATAGAGATTTCCCTGAGCCGAGCACGGGTCAAGCCTCAACGCAAAAAGAAAGCGGCTCGTAAAATTGTCGGTCTTGAATACGACGAGGATTTGTTCCAGTTACTGCGAGCCAAGCGCAAGCAGATCGCCGATCGCGCTGGCGTGCCGCCCTACGTCGTTTTTGGCGATGGCTCACTCGCCGAGATGGCGGCGACTTTACCAACCAGCAAAG
>JBFFPW010000363.1:0-2315 GCA_041573815.1 Desulfuromonadales bacterium | reverse complement strand
ACGCAACGCCGCCGGCCTGTTCGATGTCTCGCATATGGGTGAGATAGAGGTCCGTGGTAAAGGAGCTTTAGCTTATATCCAGGAATTGACCATTAACGACGCATCCAGGCTGGTTGACGGGCAGGTTCAGTATTCAGCTGTCTGTTATGAGAATGGTGGCGTCGTAGATGATGTGACTCTCTATCGCTTTTCCGAAGAACATTACATGTTTTGCGTGAATGCATCCAATATCGACAAGGATTATTCCTGGATGCAGGACATCTTGCGCAAGGGACAGTTTGCTGATGTTGAGCTGGCGAATGTAAGCGATTCCGTTGGTCAGATTGCCTTACAGGGGCCGAAAGCGGATGTGATACTGGCACGCCTGACAGATTTTGAACTCGCATCAATTCCGTACTACCACTTTGCTGAAGATCAGATCAATGGTGCTAACTGCATTATCTCCCGGACCGGTTACACCGGTGAGGATGGATTCGAGCTTTATTGCGCCGCTGACAAGACGGAAAGTCTCTGGAATGCGCTGCTTGATGCCGGGACGGCAGATGGTCTTGTTCCTGTCGGTCTTGGCGCTCGTGATACCCTCCGCCTTGAAAAGAAATACGCACTGTACGGGCATGAGATTTCCAGCGAGATTACACCGCTTGAAGCCGGCCTCGGCTGGATTACCAAGTTGGATAAGCCGTCTTTTGTTGGCCGGGAAGCCTTGATTGCCATGAAAGAAAAAGGTGTTCCGCGGCGACTGGTCGGAATTAAAATGACGGACCCCGGTATACCGCGAGAGGGTTATTCCTTGTTCGCCGGTGATGAAGAGATCGGGGTTGTGACCAGCGGTACGATGTCACCTTCACTTAAGGTCGGTATCGCCCTGGGCCTGGTCTCGGCTGACCATGCAGCTATCGGAACAGAATTGTGTGTCGGTATTCGCAACCGACAGGCGAAAGCGGAGGTTGTGAAGACGCCATTCGTGTAATTTCGAAACGCCTGATGATGTAGCTGGTTGTTACAAACAGCCAATGACTATCTTTATATCAACGTTTATCCTAATTATCGGAGTGACAGATGAGTAAACTGCAGAACCTGATCGACAATAATCGAAGTTGGGCCGAACGGATTGAAAAAGAGGATCCGGATTTTTTTGCAAAGCTGTCGAATCAACAGAGCCCAGAGTATCTCTGGATTGGGTGTTCGGATAGTCGCGTTTCAGCTGATGCCATTGTTGATCTGATGCCGGGTGAAATTTTTGTGCATCGTAATGTGGCGAATCTGGTTATTCATACCGATTTGAACTGCCTCAGTGTTCTCCAGTACGCCGTTGAAGTTCTCAAGGTCAAACACATTATCATTTGTGGTCATTATAATTGTGGTGGCATCAAGGCGACCCTCGACGGCAGCCGGCATGGTTTGATCGATAACTGGCTCTGTCATATTCATGATATTTATCGTAAACACCAGGGTTTCCTTGAAAATATCGACAATGAGCGAAAACGTTTTGACCGACTCTGTGAAATCAATGTTGTCGAGCAGGTTGTCAATATTTCGCAGACGACGATCCTTAAGGATGCCTGGGCAAGGCAACAGGATATTATTGTTCATGGCTTGATATACAGGGTGCAGGATGGCCGCATTCATGACCTTGATATCTCGGTCGGGTTCTCCGACTCGTTAGAGGATGTCGCCTCCGAAGCGATTAAACTCATCTATAAAAAAAGAGACTGATCTGTTATGACGACCGAAATGTTTGATGTTGTCGATGATGATGACAAGGTCATTGGCCAGGCCCCCCGGACTGAATGCCATGGCGATCCTTCGCTGGTGCACCGGGTGGCGCATGTTATGGTTTTTAACAGCCGGGGGGAATTGCTGTTGCAGAAGAGGTCGGTGGATAAGGACATCCAGCCCGGAAAATGGGATACCAGTGTCGGCGGCCATCTTGATCCCGGAGAAGATTACCTGCAGGCCGCTATCCGTGAAATGAATGAGGAGCTCGGGCTGACTGATATCCCCCTGACGTTTCTCTATAAATCGCAAATACGCAATGATATAGAATCAGAGAATGTTTCAACCTACCTGGCTGCAATTGACGAGGAGGTTTTCTTCGATCCGCATGAAATCAGCGAAGTCAAGTTCTGGAGTCGAAAAGAAATAGATGCACAACTCGGTCGAGGAACCTTTACGCCGAATTTTGAACAGGAATGGCAAATGTACCTCGACTGGAAGCGTTGTCATGCTGCCGGCACCAGTTAGAATGAAGCACTATCCTTTTGTGTTAATTTCCCTTGCTGATCATTAATGACAATGCTTAAATGGCTAAATTT
>JBFFPW010000362.1:0-2315 GCA_041573815.1 Desulfuromonadales bacterium | reverse complement strand
GGCTTCAACGTCCGAGACAGCAACAACCTCGGCCCCGACGGCACTGGCAGCTTCAGTAAAAGCTGTGATCAGCCTTTCTTCTTGCATGAGCACACTCCCCCTTAAATTGGTCTTACCATTTATTGGTTTATGGTATTGGCCGCTCCGGTCCAAGTCAAGAAAAAAAGCAAAACGCCGTTTTCATTACCCTGCCAGACCTTCAAGCCGCACCGGGCGAAACGGCAACAATCGCTGCCGACCAGAAGCGACGATAACCTCTTACGGTTGCTATAAGCCTGTCGGGATTTTGGGCCGACAGTGAAATTTGACCTTTCCAAATGAGACTTTGTCTCACCGATAAAGAGTCGCCATCGATTTTGTCGAAATGAGGTTTAAATTATGCGTCACGCGGACCGATGTGCAACCAGCTCATACGTATTTAAACCGACTGCTCGCTCAGCGGAATCTGGTATTTTGACATTTTCTTGTAGAGCACCGTTCGATGAATACCAAGCAATTTAGCGGCCTTGGCTTTATTATTGCTGGTCAATTCCAGCGCCTTACGCAAGGCCTCCCGTTCGGCCTCGGCCACGACAGTATTGAGGGACCATTGCCCACTCTTTAAAGCAGTGGCTACCGGCCGACTCAGGTAGAAAGGGAGATCGCAGGCATCGATGCAGCTGCCTTCAATAGTATAGGCGGTCCGCTCCAAGACATTGAGCAGTTCACGAATGTTGCCCGGCCAATGATAACCGTCCAGCACCTTCTCTGCGGCCGGTGTCAGGTGATAGCGGGAGCCCGGATAGTTTTCGGCAACCTTGTCCAGCAGATGCCGAGCCAGAGGGATAAGGTCCCCCAGCCGCCCCCTCAGCGGCGGGTCTTCGAGGGGAACGACATTCAAGCGGTAATAGAGATCCTCCCGAAATTGTTTTTCTTTGACCATCACCTGCAGGTCACGGTTGGTTGCAGCGATAATTCGAAAATCACTTTTGAGCATCCGGTTTCCGCCTACCCGTTCGAAAAGCCGGTCTTCCAAAACCCGCAACAACTTAGGCTGTAGCTCAAGTGGCAGCTCACCGATCTCGTCCAAAAACAGGGTACCACCATCAGCCAACTCGAACTTACCGGGCTTTCCGCCGCTCTTAGCGCCGGTAAAGGCCCCTTCGGCGTAGCCGAAGAGTTCCGCCTCGAACAAATCCTTGGGAATCGCTGCGCAATTGATATGGATAGAGGGGTTTTTGTGCCGCGAACTTGCCTGGTGAATTGCCTGAGCAAACAGTTCCTTGCCGGTTCCAGATTCACCCGTGATTAAAATCGGCAGGTCAGTAAGGGCCGCTTTACGTGCCGCCTCTTTCAGAGCAACAATCGCAGCACTGCTCCCACGGATACTGTCAAAATCATAGCGGGTGGAACGTAACGAGATAAGTTCCTTTTCATACAGCTTAAGCTTCGACTCCAGAACGCTCAGGTTGTTGGCGAGCCGACCAACATCGCTGACCTGCTTAAACATGATCTGACCAAAAACAGCGACAACCTGGCCCTCGTCAAAGATGGGGATGCGCTGAACCACCATATCCCGTCCTTTGGCGGTAAACCGTTTGTTGAGCTCAGCCTTGCCGGTCTGGGCGACGATATGCATCCGGCTATCTTCGAGAACGCCAGTGATGTGTCTCCCGATCACCTGGTCTGAGTCAATGCCCAGGAAACGAGCGTAGGGCCGATTGAAATAGAGGATATAGCCATCAGCATCAGTGACCAGGGCGCCGTTTTCGATATGGTCGAAGATAAGATCAGCCAGCTTCAGGCGGCGGCTCAGTGCCTGCAAAAGTTTCTCCGACTGGATGGACTTTTGCCGGGTTTCGTCGGGCGATTCCGGCTCGGGGATCTTCATGAGGAATCCTTTCAGCGTGTCATTTTTTGACTACATGTAGCCATCTGACTACAAACCACCTTGGTCAGGTTCTGCGATAGTTCCGTCCGACAGCCCTGTTCCAGCTATTCGTCTAATCTTCTGTTGTTTTTTTGCCCGAAGTCTTCAGGCAGACCCTGGCTTCTTTTTAACACGATTATATTCTCCTCCAGACTAGCGCCTTGCATATGTGTAGTCAAGCGCCTACACATTCACATTCAGGGCATCATTACAAGGCTTCGAAGAGCCACCTTGTCGCTTCAAACAATGGCTGACAACTAACTGCTTTTGTTGATTTTTTATTTCCGAAGCAGGGCAAGTATTAAGTTTGTAGTTAAATCATTATTGGTTTATTTGATGGCTGTTTTTTTGATCGCTGGTTTTTGGTATGTAAAAAATTTCGCTGATTTTGGAAACCCTGTTTATC
>JBFFPW010000361.1:0-2318 GCA_041573815.1 Desulfuromonadales bacterium | reverse complement strand
GATGTCGAAGTTGGCAAAAACGTTCTGCACGTCGTCGTTATCTTCCAGGGCATCCATCAATTTCAGCATGGTTTCTGCTGGTTTTCCTTCGAGCTGCACCTGGTTTTGCGGGATCATACAGGTTTCAGCCGTTTCCCACTGTAGTCCTGCCGCGGCCATAGCTTCTCGGACTGCGATGAAATCGGCAGGTTCTGTGATCACTTCATAAATGTCACCTTCATCTTTGACATCCTCCGCACCCGCTTCCAGAGCGATCTCAAAAATCTGGTCGAAATCGTTTTCTGCTGAAAAGGAGATCAGGCCTTTGCGGTCAAAAAGGAAGGCGACTGAACCACTGACTCCGAGATTGCCGCCAAGCTTACTGAAAATGTGGCGCACGTCAGCAACTGTACGGGTACGGTTGTCGGTGAGAAACTCAACAATGATAGCAACGCCACCGGGACCATATCCTTCAAAGATGCCTTCCTCGTAATTGACGCCATCCAGATCGCCGGTGCCTTTCTTGATGGCCCGGTCCACGTTGTCTTTGGGCATGTTGACCTGTTTCGCTTTGTCAACAGCAGTCCGCAGCCGTGGGTTGGCATCAGGGTCACCACCGCCTATGCGGGCCGCAACCGTAAGTTCTTTGATGACCTTGGTGAAAACCTTGCCCCGCTTGGCATCTTGAGCGCCCTTGCGGTGTTTAATATTGGCCCATTTACTGTGTCCGGCCATGAATCTAACTCCTTACAATGTTGGTCGTGTGAAACGAGACTTATCCTAGCATAGTGGCTTGTCGGGTAACAAGCTTGAGAGACCGGGATATGTCCGTTAACTTCGATAGGCGCCTGAACAAAAAGAGAAGCCGACCGTGTTCGGTCGGCTTCCAAGTATAGTCAATGCTAGAAGGTTTAATGGTCGGAAGGATTGGTACGGTATTCAACAACCCCGATGTCGTTCTTCACGTCGCTGATGCCTTCAACCGAACGGGCTTGAGCCTCTGCCGCCGCTTTCTCAGCGTTCGAGTGGACTTGGCCCGACAGGGTGATAACGCCGTCTGCGACTTCTATCTCTAACAGATAAGCATCGATGTCGTCTGATGAAAGAATCGCAATTTCAACACGTTTGCGTAGGATCAGGTCGCAAAGAATCTTTTTGCTGCTAGCCTTGATGCCTTCAAGATTCTCGTCTTTGACGCTGTCGCAGATGATTTTGACGGCCATCTCCTCGGAAAGACGTTGGGTATTGATAGTCAGATCATAGTGAACGCTGTCTTCCCAGTCCCGGTCAAAATAATACTTGATGAAGCCGGCTCGTTGCTGGTCACTTTTTCGGACCAGATAGCGAGCACGGTCCGGATCGAGCCATTCACGCTCAGACCAACGTTCAACACGATCCTCGAAAGGTGCGATAATCCGAGTTCGCAGAACACTGCTGATCTCTTTAAGAAGATCCTGCCCACCGCGGCCATAAATGACCACATTGCCTTTTAAGGCGGCTTCAAGAATGATCAGCTCAATCAAATGGAGATCCAAAAACTGCTTCGAGTCCAGAGTGTCAACAAAGTGAGGGGGCTTTTCATCAGCCTGTTCCACTGCTTCAGGCGAAAGGCCGTACGCTTCGGCGGCCGCCATAATGGTCTCGCCGTCAATCAGTCGATACCCCAACTCCTCAGCGACCTTGTGCGCAATTGGAATGCCGCCGCTACCCATTTCTCTGGAAATCGTGATAATTGCCATGTGCTAACCTCATCTTGTGTAATGAAAACTAGAGCAATACTATCAACTTGTCTGGACTCTGACAAGTCCAAAGCTATTGGTTGTCTGCTCAGTATTTTGGTTTGAAATCGAAACTGTGTCGGGTCTCGACAAATCTGATGGTGCGGGTCTTGGAACGCATAACAATAGAGTGGGTTTCGGCGCCGCCAGAGAAATAACGAATGCCTCGCAACAGGTCGCCACTGGTCACGCCGGTTGCCGCAAAAACAACGTCACCGTTTGCCATCTCATCGCATTGGTAGACTTTCTCAAAGTCATTGATGCCCATGCTTTTTGCCCGATCGCGTTCCTCGTTATTCATGAAGACCAGGCGCCCCTGCATATCACCGCCCATGCATTTCAGCGCAGCAGCAGCAAGAACTCCTTCAGGTGCGCCACCGATGCCGAGCAGCATGTCAACGCCACTGCCTTCGACCGCTGCAGCGATAGCCGGTGCCACGTCTCCGTCGGTGATCAAATGAATGCGAGCACCTGCTTTGCGGATTTCCTCTACGGCTTTGTCGTGACGCGGGCGGTCGAGGATAACAACAGTAAGGTCTTCGATGTAACATTTCTTGGCAT
>JBFFPW010000360.1:0-2320 GCA_041573815.1 Desulfuromonadales bacterium | reverse complement strand
ACTCTGCGTTTTGTCCAGGACATTCCGCTCAAGCCGGAAGACCCCGGCTACGATCTGATCAGCGAAGTCGAAGAGGGCCTGGAGCGTTTCGCCGACCTGCCGATGACGATCTGCTGGGGGATGAAGGACTTTGTATTCGATAAGCATTTCCTCAAGGAATGGCAGCGGCGCTTCCCCAATGCAGAAGTCCACGCCTTTGATGACTGCGGCCACTACATCCTGGAAGATGCCAGCGACGAGGTGATCCCGATTATCGAACAGTTCCTGGCAAACAACCCACTCGATGAATCGACCGCCGTGTCTCCCGACGAGAAAGCCTGATGAGCCAGACGGCCTCCGCCAACGTCGCCGCGCATCTCCCGGAGATGGCGCGCCTGCAGCCGGACACTCCGGCCATCTTCATCCCCCGGGGCCTGGACGCCCAGCAAAAGACACGTTACGTAAAATACACCTTTGCTGAACTCGACCAGGAGAGCAGTCGCATGGCGGCAGCTCTCGAGTTGAACGGTATCAGGCGCGGTGTGCGCACCGTCCTCATGGTTCCCCCCGGTTTCGAATTCTTTGCCCTGACATTTGCCCTCTTCAAAGTAGGCGCTGTCCCGGTGCTGGTCGATCCTGGCATGGGCGTCAAAAACCTGAAGACCTGTCTCGCCGAAGCACAGCCCGAAGCCTTTATCGGTATCCCCAAAGCACATATTGCCCGCATAGTGCTCGGTTGGGGAAAGCCAACGGTCAAAACTCTGCTAACTGTTGGCCGCAAGCTTTTTTGGGGTGGGTCAACACTCGCAAAAGTTTTGAACAAAATCCCAAGCAATCCAGACTACGAAACGGCACAGACCGCTGATGATGAAACCGCAGCGATCCTCTTTACCAGTGGCAGTACCGGGGTGCCGAAAGGCGCGGTTTACAGTCACGGCAACTTCTCCGCCCAGGTGGAGATGCTGCGACAGGTTTATGATATCCGTCCCGGCGAGATCGACCTGCCCACCTTTCCGCTTTTCGCCCTGTTTGCGCCCGCATTGGGAATGTCCTCTGTGGTGCCCGAGATGGATTTTACCCGGCCAGCCGATGTCGACCCGGTCAAGATCATCGCTGCCATTGAGAAATTTCAGATTACCACCATGTTCGGTTCGCCGGCCCTGATCAACCGGGTCAGTCGTTATGGTGAGGCGCAAGGAATCAAGCTGCCGAGCCTGAAACGAGCGATCTCTGCCGGTGCTCCCGTTCCGGCGGCAGTGCTGGAACGCTTTGCCAATATGCTTTCGGCAGAAGCCCAGGTCTTTACCCCCTATGGGGCCACCGAAGCCTTGCCCGTCTGCTCGATCGGCAGTACTGAAATTCTTGCTGAAACCCGTCATGCGACCGATCAGGGGCGTGGTGTGTGTGTCGGGTTGCCGGTGCCAAACCTTTCACTGGAGATTATTGCCATCTCCGATGAGCCGATTGCTTGTTGGGATGACGCCTTGAAGCTCGGTGATAATGAGATCGGTGAGATTGTCGTCAAAGGGCCGCAGGTCACACAGAGTTATTTCAACCGCCCGGAATCGACGGCTCTTGGCAAGATCGCAGATCTGAACCGTGACGGCTTCTATCATCGCATGGGTGATCTTGGCTATCGCGATGAGCAAGGACGCGTCTGGTTCTGTGGTCGCAAGGCGCATCGGGTGGCCACGGCCGAGGAAACGCTCTTCACCATTCCTTGCGAAGCCATCTTCAATACCCATCAATCAGTTTTTCGAACCGCCCTGGTTGGTGTCGGTGAGCCGGGCCAGCAACGCCCGGTCCTCTGCATCGAGTTGGAAAAAGGCGTAGACACCTCAGCCGCTGCAAAGATTCACCAGGAGTTGGTTGCTATAGGTGGCGCCCACGAGGTGACCAAAAACATTAAGACGTTCCTCTTTCATCCCGAGTTTCCTGTCGATATCCGCCACAATGCCAAGATATTCCGAGAAAAACTGGCTGTCTGGGCCGAGGAGAAGCTGTCATGAAGGCATTAGTGACCGGTGGCGGAGGGTTTCTCGGCAAAGCGATCATCAAGCGTCTTGTCGCGCGGGGTGATGAGGTCCGTTCTTTCTCACGTAATCCGCATCCAGCTCTGGCCGAACTCGGCGTTGAACATTGCCGTGGCGAGTTGAGTGACGCAGAGGCCGTAAAAAAGGCCGCCGAAGGCTGCGATATTGTTTTCCATGTCGCCGCCAAGGCTGGCGTGTGGGGTCCTTACGAGGAGTTCTACGAGGCCAATGTCCTCGGCACAAAAAACGTCCTCGCGGCATGCCGTCATCACGGTATTCAGCGCCTTGTGCATACCAGCTCGCCGAGT
>JBFFPW010000359.1:0-2323 GCA_041573815.1 Desulfuromonadales bacterium | reverse complement strand
CGCTGTTTTATTATTGTCAACATTTTGCTGATGAAAGTTTAAAAAAAATCCAGCTTGACGGATGTAAAAAATCCCATTTGTTGGGCAAACAGGTACGAAAGAACTTATTTTTACTTACAAACAAAGAAATCAGAGAAAAGACTGAGGGGTGAAAAAAAGATCATAAAAATAGCGTTTTAAAACAAAAGGTGTATTAAGAAGAAAGGCTTTCGATTAGCAGGATTGATCAATCAGACGATTGATAATTGGTTGATCAGCAGGAAGGATAGAGAAGTCAAGTAACTCACGCGGATGAATCCAGCGATGCTCGGCAACGCCGATGTCTTGGATTGCCTTTGAAAGCAGACGACACGAATAAGCAAGGATCAGGACAGGTCCCCAGTCATAGCGATGAAAGACCACTTCAAAAATTTCCAGGATCTGAACTTCGACGGCGAGCTCTTCACGAATCTCCCTGCAAAGGGCTTCTGACGGACTCTCGCCGGAGTCGACCTTACCACCGGGGAACTCCCACAGACCAGGATGGAGCTTGTCCTCCGGTCGACGTGTTATCAGAACTTTTTCTCCGTCAAAGATAACGGCGGCCGTCACCAGGAGAGGCATTTCAGAGGGAGAATCAGGCATGGAGGCCAAGATAGCAGAAATGGACGCCTAAAGCCATCAACAAGAGGCATCTAACCACACTGTTTCGGGAAAAGCGACATGGCCTCATTTCCTTGCTGAAGAAGAATGATCATGATAGTTTGTGGTGTTTTTTTCACAATTTCACACATCATAAAAGGAGGCCACCGTGTCGGTCTATGAAATCAAACATCCGTTGGTACGCCACAAACTTGGACTTATGCGCGCAGAAGGTATCAGCACCAAAGATTTTCGAGAGCTCGCCTCAGAGGTCGCCCGACTGCTAACCTACGAAGCAACCAACGACCTGGAAACAGAAATAGAGACGATCGAGGGCTGGGCGGGCCCGGTAAAAGTCGACACCATCAAAGGCAAAAAAATCACAGTCGTACCGATCCTGCGCGCAGGTCTCGGCATGATGGACGGCGGTCTCGACCTGATCCCAAGTGCCCGCGTCAGCGTTGTCGGACTCTATCGCAACGAAGAGACCCTGGAACCTGTCGCCTACTTTCAGAAATTCACCCGTCACATCGAAGACCGCACGGCCATGATCCTCGACCCGATGCTGGCAACCGGCGGCAGTTTGATCGCCACCGTGGACATGCTCAAAGAGGCCGGTTGCAAGAGAATCAAAGGTCTCTTTTTGGTGGCAGCTCCTGAAGGGATTGCCAACCTGCAGAAAAAACACCCTGACGTTGATATCTATGTAGCGGCAATTGACGACAAGCTAAACGAGGTCGGCTACATCATTCCAGGCCTTGGCGATGCCGGGGACAAAATTTTCGGCACCAAATAACTAATAACGGAGAAATTTTCATGCCAGAAAGTCAACCGAACAACCGCTTCAGCCTCAAACCAAAAGAGATGTTGATTGGCGCCCAAATGCTCTTTGTCGCATTCGGAGCCCTGGTCCTGGTGCCATTATTGACCGGCCTCAACGCCAACGTCGCACTCTTTACGGCAGGCGCCGGCACCCTGCTGTTTCAAGTTGTCACCAGAGGCAAGGTTCCTGTTTTTCTTGCCTCAAGCTTCGCCTTTATCGCACCGATTATTTACGGTGTGCAGCAATGGGGCATCCCCGGAACCATGTGCGGCCTGCTCGCGGCCGGCTTCCTTTACGTCATTATCAGTTTCAGCATCCGTATCTTCGGCTCTGAGATTCTGCACCGTATTCTGCCGCCGATTGTTACCGGTCCCGTCATTATGGTCATAGGTTTGGTTCTGGCACCGGTTGCCGTACACATGGCTTCGGGCCGTACCGGTGATGGCTCGGCATGGCTGGTCCCGGAGCAGACGGCCTTCATAATTTCCGGAGTAGCACTGGTGGTTACAGTCCTTGTCTCTTTGCTAGGCAAAGGTCTGTTTCGTCTGATACCGATCCTCTGTGGCATTAGTGCAGGCTACCTGACAGCGTTGCTTCTTGATGCTTCGGGAACTTCGGCTGCAATCCAGGCAACTTTTGATCCGGGCACCCTGCAAAACTGGACCGGACCGACCCTGGTCTCGATGCAGCAGGTCTTCGATGCACCATGGCTGGCCTTTCCCGATTTCACCCTGCCCGTCTGGAACCTGGAGGCGATATTCTTTATCGTACCGGTAGCCATCGCACCGGCCATTGAACACTTTGGCGACGTTCTGGCTATCGGCAGCATCACTGGGAAGGATTATGTTGATGATCCGGGAATCGATAAGACCATGCTTG
>JBFFPW010000358.1:0-2328 GCA_041573815.1 Desulfuromonadales bacterium | reverse complement strand
GAGACCATGACCGGCAGATCGCGGCCTGACTCAGACAGCTCTTCGAAGCAGGTGACCAGGGCGGTTTTTGTCTGCAGTAGATCCTGACAGGTTTCGATGGCAATCATGTCGACGTCGGCCGCAATCAGTGCCCTGATCTGTTGCCGAAAGGACGCAGCCAGATCATCGACAGTAATGTGTCTGAGTGAAGGAAGTTTGGTGGTCGGTCCGACGGAGCCGGCAATATAACAGTTGCTTCGGGCGCCGATGGCGGTTCGGGCATTTTTGACTGCGGCATGGTTGATCTCTTCAGTCATTGTGTCCAGGTTGTATTCGGCAAGGACAATAGACGAAGCGCCGAAGGTGTTGGTTTCAATGACCATTGCCCCGGCGTCGAGGAAACTCTCGTGGAGGTTGATGATGGTTTCCGGCGCGGTGAGGTTGAGGTATTCGTTACACCCGGCATTGTCTCCCCAGGCGTCATCCGGGATGTCAAATTCCTGCAAATTGGTGCCACAGGCACCGTCGAAGATCAGAATAGAGTCGCTGCCAAGTGTCATGCTGGATTCATCTCCCGGGATTTTTGATAATTCTGCTGCTGAGTTTTGATCTGCTCTTTTGTGTCAGAAATTAAGACATCAAGCCTTGGCGCAACTATACCTAATTTATAATAAGTGAGCAAACCGGTACGTTCCTGTCTCTTATTCACGCTGCTTAGAATACTTTGGAGCTTTATTTCACAATAAAATCTTTGTGACTCAAGTTGAAAATAAAGTTTCCGTATACCGGGCCGTGCTTTTGGATGTAAGATAAAAATAAGTGAACCGTTCATGTGTTGGTACTGTTATTTCTGGCTCTGGAGATGTATTTGTCATGGATTTTGTCATTGGAATTTTGCTGGAATGCTGGCAGATACTCCGGGAAGCTGCTCCTTTTGTGCTGTTCGGTTTTGCCATGGCCGGTTTGCTGAAAGCTTTTCTGCTCAATCATTTTATTGCCCGCCATATCGGTGAGAATTCGGTCAGCTCAGTCCTGAAAGCATCGCTGCTGGGGATTCCCTTGCCACTCTGCTCTTGTGGGGTTATCCCGGCTGCGGTTGAATTGCGCAAGCAGGGAGCAAGTCGAGGCGGCTCAGCAGCTTTTCTTGTTTCAACCCCGGAATCGGGAGTCGACTCTATTGCCATTACCTATGCGCTGCTTGACCCGGTGATGACTGTCATCCGGCCGCTCGCGGCATTCATAACAGCGACGGTGACCGGAATAGCGGTGAACTGGCTACCGGAAGAGGAGCCGAATCAACCTGCTGAGACTGTTGCCGATTGTGGGTGCCCTGACGAAGCTCCTGACGGGGATGACAAAAAGCCGTTGATGGTACGGATCAAGAATGGTCTGGCTTACGCGTTTGGCGACCTTCTGAAAGATATCGGCAGCTGGCTTTTGCTCGGGGTCTTCATTGCCGGCCTGATCAGTTATTTTGTCCCGGATGAGTTTTTTGCCGGTTTTTTTGGTGGGGAATTCTCATCCCTTCTTATTATGCTTCTGGTAGGCATCCCTCTTTACATCTGTGCCAGCGCTTCTACGCCGATTGCCGCGGCGCTGATCCTGAAAGGGGTGTCGCCGGGAGCGGCCCTGGTGTTCCTGCTGGCCGGACCGGCAACCAATGCGGCAACGATTATTATTGTTGGCCGTTTCTGGGGACGTAAGGCGACGGTTGTTTATCTCCTCTCTATTTCGTTCTGCTCTCTAATCATCGGCTGGCTGACCAACCGGATGTACGATTTTGCCGGTTGGGATATCAGCCGTTCGATCAAGGTTGTGGTCGAACAAGGTCCGTCACTTTTTTCGACAGTGTCAGGGGTCGTTCTCCTGTTTTTGATTTTGCGGCACTATCTGCCCTGGTTTGGAACAAAGAACGATGGGTGCGGTGGAAACCCCTCTGATGCGGATACCTGAGGTTGAATGATAAACGGGCAGGTCTTGCTCTCCGGTTGTTGATATTTGAAATTGCTTGAATCGATTCATCTTTTAGTTAGTATTTACACCATCTTTATAAAGCAGGGATCTATGGCTAAAAAATCTATTTTCAGAATTATGTTTACCAGCCAGGGTAAAGGTTACGAAATCTACGCCCGAAAAATCAGTCAGGGTGACATGTACGGGTTTGTTGAAATCGAGGATATCGTTTTCGGCGAACGGACCAACCTGGTTGTTGACCCGTCTGAAGAGGCGTTACGCAAGGAGTTCTCCGGCATAAAGAAAATGCATGTCCCGTTTCATTCGATCAGTCGGATTGACGAGGTGGAGAAGGAAGGGCCCGGTAAGGTCATCTCGTTGACTGGCGCAGGGGAG
>JBFFPW010000357.1:0-2330 GCA_041573815.1 Desulfuromonadales bacterium | reverse complement strand
TTTACGATGAGATATTTGACAATGGTCCTGGTACTTGCACTTCTTTTCGTCAGTTCGGCGGCTCTGGCTGCCGACTACGTAGTGATAACCAATAAATCAAACCCGGCAACAGTTCTTTCGGCGAAAGAAATAAAGAATTACTACCTCGGTAAGCAGACCAGTTGGAGCGATGGAACCAAGGTGATCGTCTATACCCAAAACGCTTCAGCTGTAAATGAAGACTTTTTGAAGCAAATGGTTCGCAAGTCGCCGCAGCAATATACGACCTATTGGAAGAAATCGCTCTTTACCGGAACCGGTTTGCCGCCGAAAGATTTCGCCAGCGATGCTGAAATGAAAGCAGCGATTGCCTCCCAGTCGGGTTCCATCGGCTACATCTCGGCTTCGGCGCTCGACGATTCGGTGAAGAAACTGGACATTAAATAAACTGTCCTTTTTGTGAGGTTCAATGAGTTTTTTCAATAGTATCAAGTTTAAAATCTGGATTTGTGTAGGCGTCGTTGCGCTCGGTTTTCTGGTTGCGACGGTCGTTACCTTCAACGCCAATAATAAGCTGGTTGGTGACTTGAATAATCTGGGTGATGTTGACTTCCCCCTGTCTCTCAGGGGAACTGAAATCCAGAATATTTTCGCCAAGCAGATAAATTTTTACGAAGATGCATTTCTGTTGGCAGATGAAGATGCTCTGGAAAAAGCCAATATTCTGGGGGGAACTGTCAACGCATTGCTGGGTGAGATGATAGAGGTCTCTGCCAGCGGTCATGGCCATTCAGGGCAGCTGCATGCTGAATTGGTCGATTTCAACAAAAGTTACAAATCCTACCGGGAGCTGGCAAGAAAATATTACACGATGTTGGCTGAAGGTGAGGACGTCGAAGCACTTCAGGATCAGGTTCAAATGATTGGCCAGATGCAGCAGAGTCTGACCGCAACGATTTACGAAATTAATCAATCACATATCGCTTCGGTCGAAGATCAGATTGCCGCCGGTAAAGGTTTGGCCAACAGTACTTCGACCTTGATTCTGGTCCTTTTTCTCGCTTTTCTCGCCCTGTCGGCGTTTATTGTCAATTTCGCTGCCGGGAAATTGTTGATTAAGCCGATCCGCGCGACCCAGGAGCTGGCAAGTCGACTGGCCAACGGTGATATCGATGCCGCCAGGAAGGCAGACATTAAGGCTGAAGGTGAAGTTGGCGATCTGGTGAAGGCGATTGTCGATATGGCCGACAACTTGCGAGATATGGTGCTGAAGGTCAACAGTTCTTCAGATGCCATGGCGACTGTCTCCACGAGTCTGAGTGAAACAGCCATGCGGGTCGACTTGTCTGCCCGTGCCCAGGTCGATGAAGTCAAGAAAACCTCGGGGGCGGTTGAGAAAATTACAACATCGGTCGGTGATATTGCCAGATCGATGGAAAACATTTCGGCAACGGCCGAAGATGTCACGACTTCTATCCTCGAGCAGGTTGCGAGCACTGAGGAGATTGCCCAGAACGTCGAGAATCTCTCCGAGTCGGCCGATAATGTCAATGCATCTATTATCGAGATCGCCAGCAACATCAAGCAGGTTTCAGAAAGTGTTACCGGGCTGAAGGAGGAGGCGGATGTGACTGCTTCTTCGGTTGCTGAAATGGAAAGCTCGATTAAACAGGTGGAGCAGGGTGCCAACGATACGGCACAAATCACAACCAGCGTCCGTAAGGATGCCGAAGAAGGGCATAGTGCCGTACTGGCAGCCATTGCCGGAATGTCCCGGATCAAGGAATCGTCTTCACAGGCATCGACCGCCATCAGGTCGTTTTCCGAAAAAGCACAGAATATTGGCGAGATTCTCAAGGTTATTGATAACTTGACCGATGAGACCAATCTGCTCGCTCTGAATGCCGCCATTATCGCCGCACAGGCTGGTGAACATGGCCGCGGTTTTGCGGTTGTTGCTGACCAGATCAAAGAGCTGGCGGATCAGACATCCCTCTCGACCAAAGAAATTGTTTCCATTATCCAGGGAGTACAGGATGAGAGCCAGAATGCTGTCAGTGCGATCCTGGAGGCTGAAAAGAGTATTGTCGAAGGCGAGAGTCTGTCCCTGCAGTCTGGTGAGGCGCTGACCAAAATTGTTTCCGGTTCACAGCAGGTTGCCGATGAAATGGGGAAGATATCAAACGCGACCCGCGAGCAGGTCAAGGGTGGGGAGATGATCAGCGTTGCCATGGACCGTGTTTCCGACATGGTCAACCAGATTGTGACTGCTATTCGCGAACAGGAGTCGGGCAGCAAGTTGATTATCAACGTTTCTGAAAAAATGCGTGAATTAACCAGTAAGATCAACA
>JBFFPW010000356.1:0-2333 GCA_041573815.1 Desulfuromonadales bacterium | reverse complement strand
CGGTCTGGTGGTCGGCCTGATCGCTGTCATGATGACGGAGTCGATTGGCGTTAAATGGTTTGGGGTCTCGGCCTGGGGGCGCTGGCCGCTGACACTCCATTCCGCCGGCTGGGGGATTCTCTTCAATCTCGGTAGCGCCATCATTATTTCCGCATTTACCCAGAGCCAGGAAGAGACGGATCGCAAGATGCAATTCCATAACTTTCTGAAAGAACATGCATCGATGAAGCCGGAGAACAAGAAGCTTATTCCGGCCGGTGTCATTATTACCCTGGTATGGTTCTTCTTCGGTATCGGTCCGGGAGCCGTTATCGGTAACACCTGTTTCGGCAATCCGAATGATCCGACAACCTGGATCTTTGGTATTCCTTCAATTTGGGCATGGCAGGTTCTCTGGTGGTTGCTCGGCGTTTTCATGATGTGGTTCCTTGCCTACAAGCTGGAAATGTCGACTGTTCCGTCTACGCAAATCACCGCGCTACGCGAAGATATTGGTGACTTGCACCTTGATGTTGATAATCCGGGTGGAGCTTGATTCTGTAGATGCCTGGTCGAACTGAGCTGTGCAATAATCTGTTTTTACGGGGAGGCACCGGTCTCCCCTTTGTTCCATTCGTTGTTTTGTTAGATCAAGGGCAATCCTGGAGTGACGTTCTATGGATCCAGTAGTCTGGTTCTGGCTTTCTGTCATTGTGTTGGCCGGGATGCTTTTTCTGCCGGTCAGTAACCTGATCTGGGTGGTGAGTGTCAGGCGGGCACAGCGCAGGATGAATCACCCTCTCAGCGATAATGATCTGTCCGGGCAAAAGAAAAGGGCGAGATTTGTTTCTTTTTTTCTGTGCCTTGTTTTTTCTTTCCTCTTTTGCCTGAATACTATCGGAATGCCTCATCATGGATGATCCTCTTTATCGAGCACTTAAATTTGTCGCCATATTACTGATCGTCGGATTTGTCGCTTTCAGTGTTTATGATGGTCTTTTTAAGGGGAAAGACGAATACGCCTTGCGGATGGCGGCCGGTCACCGCTACTTTGAAGATGGTCAATATGAAGATGCGATCCGGGAATTTGAATCGGTGTTGAGTTTGTCGGCTGGCAACCCGCCGGCGATTTATGGCATCGCCATTTCCCAGATGCAGTTGAAGCGGGATGCCGAAGCTCTGAACTCTTTTGCTGCTGCCATCGAAAATGAAAAAGAGATAAAGAACAAAGCCTTTTATGTTGCCAATCGCGGCATTCTGTTTGATCGCCTGGGAATGTATCAAAGGGCGCTTGACGATTATCTGCTGGCACTGAGCCTTGAACCTGAAACAGCAGAGGGCCCTGGTATTATTTCCCGCTTGCTGCGCAATCAACCGGAAAAGCCACCGACGATTGCCGATCGGGCCAGATATCTGCAGGTTGAATTGGCTAAGCCTGCAAGTGAGCGGTTACTGGCAGTGCCGGCTATTGACGATGAACAACGAGTCGAAAAGGTCCAGTAATGCAGGTCGGTTGTCTTGGTAGGAGTTTATTGATGTGCGTACTATGTGTGTATTTGTCATCCTGAACCGGTTTGGTGTTGAACATGACAGAGCTTGATCTTCTTGCACAAAGTAATACCTTTCGTGATCTCAACCCGTTGATGCTCGACCGTCTTCTTGATGAAGGTGAGCGCCGGGTCTTGATCGATGGTGATGTTTTGTTCCGCCCAGATCAGGTGTATACCGAAGAGATATATGTCATCATTAACGGTGAAGTTTTAATCCAACGTGTTGATGGTCAGACTTATGCCATCGGTCCGGGTGATTTTGTTGGTCTTTCCAGTTTTCTCGATAAGGATCCCTATAGTTCAACCGCTTTTTGCCGGGGGAGGGTTGATCTGCTCGTTCTTTCGGATGAAACCTTCCACAAGGTGAAAAAAGATTTCCCCGATCTTTCATCGGCGGTCAATCGGAGTATTGCAGATCGCATTCGGCGTTGGAATCCCGGCCGCCGTGGAACGACCGGAGTTCTGATTCAGCCGGTCCGATCTTTTATGACCGTCCCTTTTGCTGCCTGCAGTTTTGATACGACACTTGAATCGGCGCTGAATATTATGCGTAGCCGCAAAATTGGCAGTCTTGGCGTGACCGACGCTGATGGCCACCTGTTCGGGATCGTGACACCGGCAGCAATTGCCGAGGCGGTTGTCGTTAAGGATGCCAATGCTTCTTTAACGCTGCGCGAGGTGGGGGTTGAAAACGCTTTCACTATCGGTCCTGATGAACAGTTGTGGGAAGCGGAGCAGTTGCAGCAGGATTATGGAGTGAAGCATCTTGTGGTTGTTGAGGATGGAGCGCCAGTCGGTATGGTT